>NZ_JBJURL010000005.1:0-95761 GCF_046097905.1 Pseudarthrobacter sp. NKDBFgelt
CGGGCCAGTCCCGGCGCGGGCGCCAGGCGGGCCTCCAGGTCGACGGGGAAGGCGCCGGCCAGGCCGGCCACTTCCAGTGCCCTTAGCGGCTCGTGCTGGTAATAGAGGTAGGGAACGGTACGCTCCAAGCTGGCGGCGTCCGCCGTCCGTGTGCCCACCGTGTGCCGCGCGCCGAGGCGAAGGAGGAACGGGTTTGAGTAGCGCCCTCCGCCGTGGAGCTGGACGGCCAGGTCGAACCCCTGTCCCCGCATATCGTCAAGAAACACCTCCAGCTCGTCCGCGTTCTCCTGCCCCGGACGGACGCCCTCAGCAAACGGAAGGATGCACACCTCGTCTACGGGACTTGTGGTGGCGGCAAGCAGTGCCTGGTGCACAGGCGTGCCCAGCAAGGTGACTGATGCGTCGGGATATGCCGCTTTGAGGGCGGATATGGCAGGGAGGGCAAAGACGAGATCGCCCAGGCCTCCGCCCCGCAGTACAGCGATCCTCGTCACGTCCTGGAATTTTTCCAGGACAGGGCCAACGCCGGTACCTGTCCGCCGCGAACCACCGAACTCTGCGGTGAGCTGCTCCATGTTTACCCCTTACTCATAGTGTGGGGAACGCCTCCGTCCGTTGCGTCCTCCACTGGCCGGCACCCACATGCTGCGGTGATTAACCGCGGACTGCGTCCGTTCAACCCTTACCCAGCGGACGCCCAACATACTCCGGCTATTGGGGAATAGCCTCGTGATGCTGTACGTTTCATACGCGACAGGCGAACCAAAGAAAAGAGAAGCACCTAAAGTGGCAACCGATTACGATGAACTGCGCTCCGACGTCAAGGAATCGCAGGACAACTCACTCGAGCAGCTCCAGTCAGCAAATGCTCCCGATGCACGCAGCGTTGTGCTTGAGCTGGATGAGGCTGACGGGCTCGACGGCGCAGGCGTGCCCGGAGGCGAGTTCGTGGCCGAAGAGCTCGTGGTACAGGTCATCCCGCAGGCTGAAGATGAATTCACCTGCTACTCCTGCTTCCTGGTCCGTCACCGGTCCCAGATTGCTCGCCAGAAGGATGGCCACAGCTACTGCACCGAGTGCGAAGGCTAGTTAATACAGTCGACGTGGGGCTTCGGGAACATCCGTGGCCCCACCGATCCTAAGGCGCGCCCTGACGTTGGCGTGCCTTTCGGTTTTAAGCCGGCACCCAGGAGGCCCCGGTACTGTGGCGCGTATGGAACACGATGACAAGGCCGGCACCTGGCCTCGATGAACATACCCGGCGACCTCTGGACCAGACTGCTGGACGCGTTCAGCCGCGCGGACTCCCCGAGCGTGACTCTTACCGAGCTGGTGCTGGCTCTGGTGGTAGCTGCAGCCCTGTCAGTTCCGCGGCGTTCGTGGAGGTATTTCGGCCTGCTGGCCACGGCAACGCACGAAATGGGGCACGCGGTGGCAGCACTGCTCAGTGGCCAGCGGCTCTCGGGCATCCGGCTCCGCCTCGACCATTCTGGAACCACCACCACGTACAGCCGCAGCATGCTCGCCAGCGCATGGTCATGCTTTTGGGGGTATCCGGTCCCGGCAATCGTAGGTGCCGCGTTTGTCTGGTGCGGGTTCAATGGCTGGGGCCCGGCCGCCATCATGGCCGGTGGCCTGGCCCTGGCTGCCTCGCTGCTGTTCCTGCGGAATCTTGCCGGCATCCTCATCACTGTCACCGCGATCGCGGTGACAGTGCTTCTCATCCTTTTGGTTCCGACGTCATTCGTAGGGCATGTGGCCGTCATCCTGGGTGTGGCACTGCTGGTGGCCGCCGTGCGCGACCTGATCAAGCTGGCGCACCTTCACCTGCGCCGGCGGGAACGGCTGGCCAGCTCTGACGCCTACCTGCTGTGGCGCGCCACGTCGATTCCCTCAGCAGTCTGGATCGTCCTTTTCGCAGCACTGGTGGCGGGCTCCTGGCTGTGGGCCTGGCAGCCCATCTCCACAGTCCTGTATGCGGGAGCATAGGCTGGTCCCATGAGCCAGGAAACGGACACCACCCAGCAGGCCACCGAGGGGGGCGGCGCAGAGCACAGTACCCGCGGCGCCTATGTCACCGGTGGAGCGGAATTCAACCGTGATACCAATTACATCGAGGACCGCATCACCAAGGATGGTTCCCCGGGCAGCAATGGCGAGCCCGGCTGGCCCGTGGAGGCGGGCCGCTACCGGCTGATCGCCGCACGTGCCTGCCCCTGGGCGAACAGGACTGTCATTGTCCGGCGCCTGCTCGGCCTGGAGGACGCTATTTCCCTGGGACAGCCCGGCCCCACCCATGATGCGCGATCGTGGACCTTTGACCTCGATCCGGGAGGCGTGGACCCGGTCCTGGGTATCGGAAGACTCCAGGATGCCTACTTCAGGCGTTTTCCTGGCTACCCGCGGGGCATCACCGTCCCGGCAATCGTGGACGTGGCCAGCGGCGCCGTGGTAACCAACAATTTCCCGCAGATCACCCTGGACTTCGCCACCGAATGGACGGAGTTCCACCGCCCGGGGGCGCCGGACCTGTACCCGGAGACTCTGCGGGAGGAGATCGACCAGGTCAACAAGCGCGTGTTCACCGAGGTCAACAACGGGGTATACCGCTGCGGCTTTGCAGGGTCCCAGGAAGCCTACGACGCCGCCTACGCCCGGCTGTGGTCCGCGCTTGACTGGCTGGAAGACCGGCTCTCGAGGCAGCGCTACCTGGTGGGCGACACCATCACCGAAGCGGACGTCCGGCTGTTCACCACGCTGGCCCGCTTCGACGCCGTTTACCACGGCCACTTCAAGTGCAACCGCCAGAAACTCAACGAAATGCCCGCCCTCTGGGGCTACGCCCGGGACCTCTTCCAGACCCCCGGCTTTGGGGACACCATCGACTTCGTGCAGATCAAGCAGCACTATTACGTCGTCCATGAGGACATCAACCCCACCGGCATCGTTCCTGCGGGACCGGACCTGCGTGGCTGGCTGGAAGCCCACGGCCGGGAAGCACTTGGCGGCCGGCCCTTTGGAGACGGCACCCCGCCCGGACCCGTCAAAGAGGGCGAGCAAGTGGCGCCCGGCCACGGGGCTGCTCCGGAACAATAGTCGGCGCCGCTCGGTAAGCGCTTTCCGGCTAGAATTGCGCCATGCAGACATCACACGGCTTTGTGGCGCCCGGATACGGCGGCGTCCTGGAACTGTTCGACTCATTCCTTCGCGATGACCCGCAGTACAGCGCGCAACTGGCCGCGTATAAGGACGGCGTCCAGGTGGTGGGGCTGTCCGGCGGGCCGGACATGGCTCCGGACTCCGTGACAGGGGCGTATTCCTGTTCCAAGGGCGTGGCCGCCATGGTGATCGGACTGCTGGTACAAGACGGACTGCTGAACCTGGACCAGACCGTGGCACACTACTGGCCGGAGTTCGGGGTGCATGGAAAAGACCAGCTCCTGGTCCGGCAGGCCTTATCCCACCAGGCCGGGCTCATGGGCGTGGAAGGCGGCTTCCCCCTGGAAGAGTTCACCACCCCGGCCGCCGCTGCCCGGCTCGCCGCAGAGGCCCCGGCCTGGGAGCCCGGCAGGCAGTTCGGCTACCACGCGCTCACCATCGGGATCATCATGGAGGAACTGTGCCGCCGCACGGCCGGAGAAACGCTGCAAGAGGTGTATGGCCGGCGGATCCGGGGTCCATTCGGCGTCGACTTTTTCCTCGGCCTGCCGGAGGAACAGGACTCCCGCTACCGGAACGTCCTTTATTCGGCCAGCCCGGAGCAACCCTGGATGGATCCACTCAGCCTTGGAGGCCTGAACAGCAACGCCCCCGCAAGCACCATCATGGAACTCCCCAACATCCGCTCCGTGCGGGCCGCAGGAATGTCCGCGGCCGGAGGGGTGGGAACCGCTGAAGGCCTGGCCCGCCTCTACGCCGCGGCCACCACGGGCACCAACGGAGGGACACCGTTCCTCAACGCTGCCACCGTTGACCTCATGTCCCGGGAACAAGTGTGGGGCCTTGACCGCTCCTCCGGCCTGGACAACGCGTTCGCCGTTGTCTTCATGAAACCGCACCCGTCGCGCAACTTCGGCAGCCACCGGGCGTTCGGGCATGAGGGCGCCAACGCCGCCCTCGGGTTTGCGGACCCGGCCTATGGGCTGGGGTTCGGCTACATCCCGCAGCGGCAGGAGGACGGCCGGACACCGGGCCGTGCACACCGACTGGCAGCTGAAGTACGCCGATCGGCGGCGGACTTGTCCTGAACCTTCCTGCTCCCGTGCCGGCGCGGACGCTTGACCAGCAGCTTTGTCCGCAACCGTAAGTCGCCCGTAACGTTGTCCGGATGATCAAGCCGAAAGTACGCCCGGATGCCCGCTGGGCCAAGGGGACCATTTTCCTCAAACAGGCGGTATCGGGGCTGTCTGCGGCCTTTGCAACGCAACGGCTCCAGCTGGCGGCAAAAGCGGCAGTTGCTGCCGGAGTGGCGTTCCTCATCGCTCCGCTGATGCCGGGAGTGGCTGCCCAGTATCCCTACTACGCACCGCTGGGCGCGCTGGTGGCCATGTACCACAATGTTGCCGGCTCCATACAGCAGGGACTGCAGGCCCTTGCCGGCCTTGCCATGGGCATCGGCCTTGCGTTCGTGCTGGTCAACGTGACGGATCCATCGCCCCTTGCCGTGGCCCTGATCATGGGCATTGGCGTGCTGCTGGGGGGCCTTCCCGGAATTGGCAAGGGCAGTGACTGGATCCCGACGGCGGCGCTGCTGGTCCTGCTGATCGGCGGCAGTAATCCGGACGATTTTTCCTTCGGATACCTCGTCCAGATGGGTGCCGGCGTCGCTGTGGGAATCGGCGTAAATTTCCTGATTTTCCCACCGCTGCACTTCAATGCCGCGGCAGCCAGCCTTGACGATTTGCGGATCGCCCTCGGGAAACAGCTCACTGACATGGGCAAGGCACTTCTGGAAGAGTGGCCGCCCAAGCACGAGGACTGGTCGCGCCGTTCGGACGAGCTCTCGGCCGCTGCCCGCTCAGTCCGGCATCTCGTCAAGGAAGCGGACGCCAGCCGCCGGGCAAACCCGCGGCGCAAACTCCACCCCCGCGATGTTGACCTCGACTACCGCAACCTGCGCGAACTGGAGCGGGTGACCTTCCACATCCAGGACATTACGGACGTGTTGTCGGATGTCATTTATGAGAGCGACGTGCCGTACGGGGTGCCGCTGCAGGACAACGCCCCGCTGGCTGACGCCCTGAAGTCGGCGGGTGATCTTCTGCGCTCGTTCAGCGAGGATGATTCGGCCACACAGGAGGAGAAGCTCGAGGCGGCCAGGTCGGCGGTGGAAGCCTGCCTCGCAGCCACCGCCGGGAGGCAGCCGGACCAGGGCATGGTCCCTGCGTCCGAATCGGTCCTCCTGAGCCTCCACCGGATCCTGCGGGCTGTCCGGTCAGCTTCCTAGAGGGCGCTCACTGAACCGTGGAAATGGCGCCTCCCTGAGCGGGGATTCCAGGCCACGAAGTCGGACCTGCCCCACGCTCCGGCAGGGCCCTCTACTGTTGTGATCTCCAAGGCAACCCGGCAGGGAAGAAACACCGGGGCGTCGAAGTCCACGTCCCAGGCGAAGGAATCACCCCGGGACGGGCCCACATCGGCGAGCGCCCTTGAGGCAAGGTACATGCCGTGCGCTATGGACCGTCGCATCCCCAATGCCTTGGCGGAGAGAACGCTCAAGTGAATGGGATTGAAGTCGCCGGACACTGCCGCGTAGGCACGGCCGGTATCAACACCGAGGTGCCAGAGGGCCGTGGGATCAGGTGCCTTGAATTCCGCCCGGTCGGGAGCCGGGGACGATTTGTCGATGCCCGGCAGGAAGACTCCCTTGGCAAGGTACGTGGAGATTCCCAGCCAGCAGACCTCGGCTGTTCCAGCCCGGCGGACCTCGGCAATAACGTCCACCTGTGTGCCCGCGCGGTGCCCACGCAGGTTCTCCACCCTGGCGGTGATGTCCAGGGCGTCCGTGAAGAACACGGGAATCCGCTGCTCCACACTGTTGCGAAGGTGGATCATACCGAGCAACGGCAGGGGAAAATCGTCCCTGTTCATCACACTTATGGCCAGGGGAAAGGCGAGGGCGTGGATGAACCCGGCAGGCAGCACGTCACTGGCTGTTTCACCGATCAGGTGCTGGTACGCGGTGAGGGTGGAAACGTCGACGGCGACGCCCCGCACTTCATGGCTTTCAGCCGGCAGGGCAGTGCCCTCATGGGCGCCCAAGAGCCGGCGGCGTGCGGCCTGCGCTGCGGCGTTGACGTACAGTTTGGACAGCGACGGCATCTCCCCCAGAATGACCGGCTGGGCGGAGGTCATGCCCCCACCATGTTCTGCCCGCATACCCGCAGGACCTGCCCGTTGATACCCGCGGCGGCGTCGCTTGCCAGGAACGCGATGGTTTCCGCAACATCCGTTGGCGTGCCGCCCTGCTGCAGCGAATTCAGCCGCCGCCCGATCTCCCTGACGGCGAAGGGGATCCGTGCCGTCATCTCGGTTTCGATGAAGCCCGGGGCCACCGCATTGATGCTGCCCCCGTGCGATGCCAGGAGCGGAGCGCTGGCCGTGACCATTCCCATTACCCCTGCCTTGGACGCCGCGTAGTTGGTCTGCCCCCTGTTGCCGGCGATGCCGCTGGTGGAAGCAACAGACACAATACGCGGGGATTCCCGGAAGTGTTCAGACGCAAGCAGCGCTTCGTTGATCCGGAGTTGCGCGGTGATGTTGATGCTGATCACCGAGCTCCACTTCGAGTGGTCCATGTTGGCGAGGAGCTTATCCCGGGTGATGCCTGCATTGTGGACCATGATGTCCAGACGACCGTGGCGTTGTGCCGCGTGCCCGATGATCCGCTGCCCGGCGTCGTCCCTGCTGATGTCCAGCTGCAGGGCTGTCCCCCGGACCTCGTTCGCCACGGCTGCCAGCTGGTCACCGGCGGCCGGAACGTCGACAAGGATGAGCGTGGCGCCGTCACGGTGCAGGGTGCGTGCAATGGCTGCGCCGATGCCGCGGGCAGCTCCGGTCACAACGGCAATCTTGCCTGCCAGCGGCTGGTCAACGTCGCGGGCGGGTTCTCCGGAGGTGCTGGACACGGTGATGAACTGCCCGTCCACGAAGGCGGAACGGCCCGAGAGGAAGAACCGGAGGGCGGCCAGGGAACTTGCGCTTGTTGCCTGGACGCCTTCCCGGAGAACTATGCCGTTGCCAGTGGCGCCGCCGCGCAGTTCCTTGGCCAGCGAGCGCAGGAACCCGTCGATCCCCTGGCGGGCAGCCGCAGCGGCCGGGGAATCTGCCTCTGACGCCGGCCGGGACACCGTGACCACCCGGCCGCCGGGGGCGAGGTCCCTCAGCGAGGCCGCTGCGGTGAGGATGGGCTTTTCGAGATCCCCGGGGCCGGCTACTTCGTCCAGCGCCAGGATGATGGCACCCAGTTTTTCGCGGGGTACCGCGTGCCGCCTGACGTCGAGGTCCCAGGAGAGCAGTTCGGCAGCCAGGTTGTCGGCTTCGGCGGTATTTCCCTGCACCAGGACGGGGCCGGTGATCAAGGGCTGCCCGGGCTGGTACCTGCGGAGAACCGCGGGCTGGGGCAGTCCGAGCCTTTTGGCCACGTTCCGGCCAACGCCGTGGTGTACCAGTTGTGCGTACTTGTCTGTCATCTGTGTCCCCTACAGCGATTCGAGAATTGCGACGACGCCCTGGCCGCCGGCGGCGCAGACCGAGACCAAGCCACGTGCGGGCCGGCCGTCCGTCCTGCCTTTGGCGTGGAGCTGCTTGGCCAGGGACGCCATGATCCGGCCGCCGGTGGCGGCGAAGGGGTGGCCGGCGGCCAGTGACGAGCCGTTAACGTTCAGGCGCGAACGGTCAACGCTGCCAAAGGCGCCCTCCAGGCCGAGCCTGGTCCGGCCGAACTCTTCGTCCTCCCAGGCCGCCAGAGTGCTGAGGACCGTGGCGGCAAAGGCTTCGTGGATTTCGAAGAAGTCGATGTCCGCAAGCGTGAGGCCTTGCCGGACCAGCAGCCTGGGCACGGCGAACACGGGAGCCATCAGCAGGCCGTCCTTGCCGTGGACAAAGTCGACGGCGGCAGCCTCGGCGTCCACCACGGCCGCAAGCTTGGGCAGGTCATGGGCGTCCGCCCAGGTTTCGGAGGCCAGCAGGACCGTTGAGGCCCCGTCCGTCAGCGGCGTTGAGTTGCCGGCCGTCATGGTGGCGTCGGCACCGAGGTTCTTGCCGAAGACCGGCTTGAGGGTAGCGAGCTTTTCGAGCGACGTATCGGCGCGGAGGTTGCCGTCGCGCGCCAGGCCCCGGTACGGCGTGAGGAGGTCATCGAAGAACCCGGACTCGTAGGCTGCCGCGAGGTTCCGGTGGCTGTTGTAGGCCAGCTCGTCCTGGGCCTCACGCGAAATCTTCCACTGTGCCGTGGTGAGGGCCTGGTGCTCCCCCATGGACAGGCCGGTGCGGGGCTCGGCCGTCCCGGGAGCCAACGGGGCCAGGTCTTTGGGCCGCAGCCGGCTGAGGATCTGCAGCCGCTGCGGCAGTGTCTTTGCCCGGCTGAGGTCCAGGATCACGTCGCGAAGGCCCTCGCTGACCACCACGGGAGCGTCCGAAGCGGAATCCACACCGCCGGCCACTGCTGAGTCGATCTGTCCCAGCTTGATCTTGTTCGCCAGGCCCACCACGGTTTCAAGGCCGGTGGCGCAGGCCTGCTGCAGGTCATAGGCAGGAGTCTCGGCGGAGAGCGCCGAGCCCAGTACGGCTTCACGGGTGAGATTGAAGTCCCTGGAGTGCTTGAGGACCGCACCTGCGGCCACTTCCCCGATGCGCTCGTCCTGCAGGCCGAACCTGGCGATGAGCCCGTCCAGTGCCGCGGTCAGCATGTCCAGGTTGGAGGACTTTGCGTAGGCGCTGCCGGCGCGGGCAAACGGGATCCGGTTTCCTCCGACGATCACTGCCCTGCGGAGGTCAGTGGTTCCTGCAGCCAGGCTGCGTGCTTTTTCGGGTCCAGCGGTGGACTGTCCGTCAGTGGACATGGATATCTCCTCGGGTCACGTGCGGTTACCGATACCCAGCGTACCTGATACGCTGAGTATCGTGAACATCCACGAAAGCGGCCCAATGGTGCCGTCGGCAACCGGCAGTCCTGACGGGCGCTCTTCGCGCTGGCAGAGCCACCGGGAGGAACGCCGCCGGGAGCTGATCAAGTCCGCACGGCGTGCAGTGCACGTGTTGGGCAGCGACGCTTCCATGGAAGAGATCGCCGCCGCCGCCGGCACCTCGAAGTCCGTGTTCTACCGCTATTTCGGCGACAAAGCCGGGCTTCAGCAGGCTGTGGGCGAAGTTGTCCTGAGCCAGATGCAGCGCCGGATCCAGGAAGCCGCCCAGAACGCGGACACTCCGCGCGAAGGTCTCCTGGCCATGGTCTCCGCCTACCTCCAGATGGCGGACACCAGCCCTAACGTCTACACGTTCGTCACCCGGTACGGCAGCGGGGACCCCGAAGGTTCCTCGGGCGCAGTGTCCGGTGCCCTCGGGCACTTCTTTGACGCGGTGGCGGACATGATTGCCACCCCCATGAGGTCGCACCTGGGCGACGGTAAGCAGTCGGTCATCGGCTACTGGCCCAAGGCGGCGATCGGACTGGTAAGGAACGCCGGGGAACAGTGGCTCAGTACTCCGGACTCCCCTGCCAAGCCCGGCCAGGAGGCGATGGCACGGCAGATCACGGCCTGGCTGTGCGTGGGCATCGCCCCCGAACTCTCGCCGTCGGCACGGGGATGACCCCGCACTGCCCGCCGGACCACCAGCTCGACCCGCAGCCAACGTACCAACCACCTGAAACCACGTAGCAATAAGCACTGTCAGCACCAACGAAGGACATTGACATGACTGAAGTAGTGGACCGTCCAGCCGGCAAGGGGCAGCGCCCCGCCGCCGACAAACCGGCACCGGGCCCTTCCCGGGCCCAGCCCGCCGTTGATGTGGAAGCACTGGGCCGGCAACTGCTGGGTAAGTGGGCCGATGTCCGGCTCCAGGCCAGGGAGCTTGCCGCCCGCCCCGAACTCCACAAGACCGAGGGCCTGACGCACACCGAGCACCGGAAGAGGGTGTTCGGGCAGCTGCGGTACCTGGTGGAGAATGAAGCCGTCCACCGCGCGTTCCCGGCAGCGCTGGGCGGTTCTGACGACCACGGCGGCAACATCGCCGGCTTCGAGGAGCTTGTGGTGGCCGATCCCTCGCTCCAGATCAAGGCCGGGGTGCAGTGGGGACTTTTCGGCTCTGCCGTGATGCACCTCGGCACTGCCGGACACCATGCCAGGTGGCTTCCGGGCATCATGAACCTGGACATTCCCGGCTGCTTCGCCATGACCGAGACGGGACACGGCTCGGACGTGGCCAGCATTGCGACCACCGCAACCTATGACCCGGCCACGGAGGAGTTCGTGGTGCACACCCCCTTCCGCGCCGCCTGGAAGGACTACATCGGCAATGCGGCCACCGACGGACTGGGCGCCGTGGTGTTCGCCCAGCTGGTCACCCGCGGAGTAAACCATGGCGTCCATGCCTTCTACGTGGACCTCAGGGATCCGGCGACCAAGGAGTTCCTGCCGGGAATCGGGGGCGAGGACGACGGCATCAAGGGCGGGCTCAATGGCATCGACAACGGCCGGCTGCACTTCACCAACGTCCGGATCCCCCGGACAAACCTCCTCAACCGCTACGGTGACGTCGCTCCTGACGGAACCTATTCGTCGCCCATTGCCAGCCCCGGCCGCCGGTTCTTCACCATGCTCGGCACACTGGTCCAGGGACGGGTATCACTCGACGGCGCTGCGGTGGCGGCGTCCAAGGTGGCTTTGAAAGCGGCCATTGGCTACGCCACGGAACGCCGCCAGTTCAACGCCTCCTCTCATACAGACGAGGAAGTCCTCCTCGACTACCAGCGGCACCAGCGGCGCCTGTTCACGCGGCTCGCTACCACCTACGCCGCCGGGTTCGCCCACGAACAGCTGCTGGAGAAGTTCGACGACGTCTTCTCCGGCGCCCACGACACGGACGAGGACCGCCAGGACCTGGAAACCCTGGCTGCCGCCCTGAAGGCGCTGAGCACCTGGCACGCACTGGACACCCTGCAGGAATGCCGGGAAGCCTGCGGCGGCGCCGGCTTCCTGATCGAAAACCGCTTCGCCTCACTGCGGGCAGACCTGGACGTCTACGCCACGTTCGAAGGTGACAACACGGTGTTGCTGCAGCTGGTGGCAAAGCGGCTCCTGGCTGATTACGCCAAAGAGTTCCGGAACGTGGACTTCGGCGTCATGGCACGCTACGTGGTGGGCCAGGCCACCGGCGCCGCGATCCACCGGACCGGCCTGCGCCAGGTTGCCCAGTTCATGGCCGACACCGGTTCGGTGCAGCGGGCTGCCATCGCCCTCCGCGACGAGGCGGGCCAGCGCGCGCTGCTCACCGACCGTGTCCAGACCATGGTGGCGGAGGCGGCGGGCTCGCTCAGGGGCAGCAACAGGCTCTCGCAGGAGAAAGGCGCCGCGCTGTTCAACCGGCACCAGAACGAACTCATCGACGCCGCACAGGCGCACGCCGAGCTCCTGCAGTGGGAGGCCTTCACGGACGCCCTCCGCGAGGTGGAAGATCCCGGGACCAGGATGGTCCTGACCTGGCTGCGGGACCTCTTCGGCCTGTCGCTGATCGAGAAGAACCTGTCCTGGTACCTCATGAACGGGCGCCTCTCCATGCAGCGGGGCCGCACGGTGGGCGAATACATCAACAGGCTGCTGGTGAAGATCCGGCCGCACGCCCTGGACCTCGTGGAAGCGTTCGGTTATGGCGATGACCATGTGCGCGCCGCCGTGGCAACAGGCGCCGAGAAGGAACGGCAGGACGGGGCACGGGCCTACTTCCGCAGCCAGCGGGCCAGCGGCCAGGCCCCGGTGGACGAGAAGGTGCTGCTGGCCAGGACCGCCGCCGCCAAGCGGAACTGACCGTCCCCTGGCGTCATGAACGACGACGGCGCCGCTCCCCTTGCGGGGGAAGCGGCGCCGTCGTCGTCATTAGGCCGTCCTTCACATAGGTTCGCTAGCTCCGGGCCGGGAGCACGGAGCGGTACACCTCGAGCGTGGTTTCCGTAATGGATTCCCAGGAGAAGTGCTTCTCGGCACGCAGCCGGCCTGCCTGGCCCATAGCGCGGGCGCGCTCCGGGTCGGAGACCACCTCGGTGAGGGCTGCGGCGAATTCGGTCACGAATTTTTCGGGATCGAGGGGCGTTCCGGTGCCGTCGGTGACCTGCTCAAGGCCAACCAGGAGGCCGGTCTGGCCGTGCTCCACCACCTCCGGAATTCCGCCGGTGGCGCTGGCAACCACTGCTGCGCCGCACGCCATGGCCTCCAGGTTGACGATGCCGAGCGGCTCGTAGATGGAGGGGCAGGCGAAGGCAGTGGCGTGGCTGAGCACCTGGATGAGCTCGAGGCGCGGCAGCATCCGCTCAATCAGCACCACGCCGGTCCGCTGGCTTTGCAGTTCCTCAATGAGCCGTGCCGTTTCGGAAGCAAGTTCGGGAGTGTCCGCGGCCCCCAGGCACAGGACCAGTTGAACGTCAGCCGGCAGCTTGGCCGCTGCGCGGAGGAGGTAGGGCACGCCCTTCTGGCGTGTGTTCCTGCCCACAAAGACCACGCTGGGCTTGGCGGGGTCAATGCCCAGGGCGCGGACGGCGTCGTCATTTTCGTCACGTTGCCACATCTCGACGTCGATGCCGTTGTGGACCACCCGGACCTTTTCGGGATCGACGTCCGGGTAGCTGCGCAGGATGTCCTGGCGCATGCCCTCCGAAACCGCGATGATGGCTGCGGCTGCCTCGTACGCGGTCTTCTCCACCCAGGACGAGAGCGCATACCCGCCACCGAGCTGCTCCGCCTTCCAGGGCCGCAGCGGCTCCAGGCTGTGGGCGCTCAGGACATGCGGGATACCGTGCAGCAGGGAAGCCAGGTGCCCGGCCATGTTGGCGTACCAGGTGTGCGAATGGACCAGGTCCGCGCCTTCCACGTCCGGCACAATCCGCAGGTCCACACCGAGGGTCTGGACCGCGGCGTTAGCTCCGCCAAGGTCCTCCGGCACCTGGTAGGACGTTACGGCGGCGCCATGATAGTCGGTATCGCGGGGAGCCCCAAAAGCACGAACCTGCAGGTCAACATGCTTACTAAGCACCCTGCTCAATTCGGCCACGTGGACTCCGGCGCCACCGTAGATCTCCGGCGGGAACTCTTTGGTCACAATGTCTATACGCACAAGACCCAAGGTAGTCCTTCCAGCTTAACTGTTCTAGTGTGAAGGGGTCCGGGCGTACCGGACTGTCTTGGGGAGTTACGAAGGCGTACAGGAGCGACCATCATGCCGTTGAACAAAAAAGTCCTGGCCATTGTCCTCGCGGGTGGCGAGGGAAACAGACTGATGCCACTGACGGCAGACCGGGCGAAGCCGGCGGTGCCTTTCGCCGGGAGCTACCGCCTGATCGATTTTGCGATTTCCAACCTGGTGAACTCGCGCTACCTGCAAATCGTGGTCCTCACCCAATACAAATCCCATAGCCTCGACCGGCATATTTCGGAAGCCTGGCGCATGTCCACCCAGCTCGGGAACTACGTCGCCTCCGTGCCGGCGCAGCAGCGCGTGGGCAAGAGCTGGTTCCTTGGCAGCGCCAACGCCATCTACCAGTCCCTGAACCTGATCCACGACGCCAACCCGGACATCGTGGTGGTTGTCGGCGCCGACCACGTCTACCGCATGGACTTCGCCCAGATGGTGGAGCAGCACGTCAACAGCGGCGCCAAGGCGACGGTTGCCGCCGTCCGGCAGCCCCTGCACATGGCGGACCAGTTTGGCGTGATCGAGGTGGACCAGGACAACCCGCAGAAGATTTCGGCGTTCGTGGAAAAGCCCTCAAGCACTCCGGGCCTCGCCGCCGATCCCTCGCAGTTCCTGGCCTCCATGGGCAACTACGTCTTTGACGCCGACGCTCTGGTGGCCGCGCTCCATGTCGACGCCGAGCGGCTGGACACCAAACACGACATGGGCGGGGACATCATCCCCTACTTCGTCAACCAGGGCGAAGCCGACGTGTACGACTTCACCCTCAACGACATCCCCGGCTCCACCGAGCGTGACCGCACCTACTGGCGGGATGTGGGCACCATCGACTCTTTCTACGACGCGCACATGGACCTCATTTCCCCGCTGCCGGTCTTCAACCTCTACAACTCCGAGTGGCCCATCTACACGAGGCAGAGCATCTCCCCGCCGGCAAAGTTCGTGCGCGGCCAGAACAACACGGTGGGCACCGCGCTGGATTCGATCGTCTCCAGCGGCGTGGTGATTTCCGGCGGCATCGTGGAGGGCTCTGTCCTCTCCAACGACGTCTACGTGGCCACCAGCAGCCGGGTTATCGACTCCGTCCTGATGGACAAGGTGCAGATCGGCGCGGGCGCCGTTGTCAACCGGGCCATCATCGACAAGAACGTCAAGGTGCCCGCAGGGGCGGCGATCGGGCTGGACGCTGACCTGGACCGTGCCCGCGGCTTCAAGGTCACCGATTCCGGCATTACCGTCCTCGCCAAGGGGCAGACCGTTCCCGAACCCACTGACGAGGAGCGGCAGCTTGCTGCCCGGAACCTCCACCTTGTCCCGAATGCGGTGAAGGCAGCTGCAGGCCAGCATCCCGACCTGCAGGAATCCGTGGACAGGGTGGCCGAGACACACGCTGCGGCCGCTGCCGACGCCGCACCCGGCGCCAGGATCTAGCGCTTCACCCCGGGGGCCGGCCCGCCTGCACAGGTGCGGCCGGCAGTGTCCCAGGCTGTAAAATCGGTCCAATGAGCTCCCCCGATCTGACCCCTGAGGAAATCCAGGCCTGCCTCAAGGTCCTGAACACCATCCACGCCTATGACGAGGAGCACCCGGACTACATCTCGGTGCGGCGAGCCACGGGGAAGATGTTCAAGGCCGTCAAGAGGCACCGGCGGGTCACCAAGCGCGACCTGATTTCCGAGGCAGACCGGGCAGTCCTTGCCCAGACCGCCACCGCCGCTCCCGACCGCATCGACGACGAGACCCGCGGCAACAAGCTGGCCACCTCGGCCACGGGCGCGGTCGCGGGACACCTCATCCGGTCGCGCCCGTGCTACATCTGCAAGCAGCACTACACCCAGGTGGATGCCTTTTACCATCAGCTGTGTCCGGAGTGTGCGGCCTTCAGCCACAGCAAGCGGGACGCGCGGACCGACCTCACGGGCCGCCGCGCCCTGCTCACCGGCGGGCGGGCGAAAATCGGTATGTACATCGCGCTCCGGCTGCTGCGCGACGGCGCCCACACCACCATCACCACACGGTTCCCCAAGGACGCCGCCCGCCGGTTCGCCGCGATGGAGGACAGCGGAGAGTGGCTGCACCGGCTCCGCATTGTGGGCATCGACTTGCGCGACCCCGCCCAAGTGATGGCCCTGACGGACTCCCTCAATGAGGCGGGACCGCTGGATATCATCATCAACAATGCGGCCCAGACGGTCCGCCGGTCCGGCAATGCCTACAAGCCGTTGGTGGACGCCGAGGACGAGCCCCTGCCGCCAGCCCTGGAGCAGGCCAACGGCGGCCCGGAACTGGTGACGTTCGGCCACGCGCATGACAAGCACCCCTTGGCGCTGGCCAGCAGCGTCACCGAGCACCCTGTCCTGGCCGGAGACGCGATCACGTCCCTGGCGCTGTCCACCGGTTCCGCATCATTGGAGCGGATTGCCTCCGGAACGGCCATCGACGCCGGCGGCCTGGTTCCGGACCTGGCCACCATTAACAGCTGGACCCAGGTGGTGGACGAGGTTGACCCCCTGGAGATGCTTGAGGTGCAGCTCTGCAACGTGACGGCACCGTTCCTGCTGGTGAGCCGGCTGCGCGCCGCCATGAAGCGCTCCACAGCCCGGCGCAAGTACATCGTGAACGTCTCCGCCATGGAAGGCCAGTTCTCCCGCGCCTACAAGGGCCCCGGCCACCCGCACACCAATATGGCCAAGGCAGCGCTCAACATGATGACGCGCACCAGCGCCCAGGAGATGCTGGACAGCGACGGCATCCTGATGACCGCGGTGGACACGGGCTGGATCACCGATGAGCGTCCGCACTTTACCAAGGTCAGGCTCATGGAGGAAGGGTTCCACGCACCCTTGGACCTCGTGGACGGCGCCGCCCGCGTTTACGATCCCATCGTTATGGGCGAGAACGGCGAAGACCAGTACGGGGTGTTCCTCAAGGACTACAAACCCAGCCCCTGGTGAGGGTAAGCTCGCGGCATGAGCGGCGAACCGATATCTGAAGTGCAGAATCTTGAACACCACGAGTGCTGGGCCATGCTCCGGAACGTGTCCGTCGGCAGGCTGGCCGTCCTGGTCTCGGGCCGGCCGGATATTTTCCCCATCAATTACACGGTGGACGGCGGCACCCTCGTGTTCCGCACGAGCGAAGGAACCAAGCTCTCCGGAGCCTCGGAAGACGCTGCGGTGGCCGTGGAAGCAGACGGAGTGGATCCTGACACCGGACTGGCCTGGAGCGTGGTGGTGAAGGGGACGGCCGCCGTCGTCACCGGCACCGAACAGGTCCTGGAGACAACGCAGCTCTTCCTCTTCCCGTGGCAGGCAGGCAAGAAGGACGTGTTCGTCCGCATCACCCCGGACACCATCACGGGCCGCCGCTTCAGGGTGACGGAACCCATGACCTGGTGGACCCAGCTCAGCGGCGCCATCAAGACTGCCCAGGAGTAGAACCGCCCCACTGCCCCGGCCGGCATTCCTATCGGGCGAGCCGCTAATCGATCTGAGCGGTACGCGGGGATGGCCTGACCGTCTGGCGTGTGAGTGGGGCGACGTAGGCTGGGGTAACGGCGGCAATTCTGAATGGGGACCAGATATGAACCGACTCACTGCGGGCTCAGCCGCAGCTATCCTTGTGCTCTTCCTGGCGTCATGCTCTACTTCTGACGCCACGGCCCCGCCGGAAGATGGCGGAACGTACGAGTCGATAGACGACTTGCAGGAAGCTGTGGAATCCGCCGGCCTGGTATGCCGGGAGCTGGTGCTGGACACCCCTCCTTCCAAGTTCTCTGCCTCCTCCGCAAGCTGCAGCGAGTTCACCTACCTTGCGATCTACACCGACGACTTGCATCTGGAGGCGCAGCTGGATTTCTGGAGGCCGGCTGGGCAACGCGCGGTCAACGTCGGCAAGAACTGGACCGTGGTCAGCGAGGATCCGCAGCTCATCCAGAAGAATTTGCGCGGCTCGGTCCTCCATACAGGGTCCTAGCGACGGTCCTATGGCAACAGCCCAGAGAATGTGACAGGGAACTTTTTGCGGACTCCCGGACACTATGAGGTATGGAACAACTTGGGGGAACAGATGCGGAACTGTGGGACAGGTGTATTCAGGGCGAGGCAGAAGCACTGGGCGGACTGTTTGACCGTTATGCAGATGCCGTATTCCGGTACTGCCTGAGCCGGACCGGGTCCTGGCAGGATGCCGAAGACCTCGTCTCCATCACGTTCCTTGAGGCCTGGCGGCAGCGCAGCCGGCTGGTCCTGGAACGGGACTCGCTCCTTCCCTGGCTGCTCGGCGTAGCCACCAACTCAGCACGCAACCGTGCCCGCTCCGTGCGCCGCCACGAGCAGTTCCTGAGGCGGTTGCCGCACGCTGCTGTGGAGGCCGATCCTTCGTCTGCAATCGCGGCCCGCGTGGATGCGGAAAATTTGGTGAAGGACCTGCTTGACGGCGCTACGAACCTTACCGGCGGCGAACGGGATGCGCTGTTGCTGTGTGCAGTTAACGGCTGCTCGTACGTGGAGGCAGCGGAGGCTCTCCAGGTACGCGTTGGAACAATCCGATCCCGCGTGAACCGGGCGAAGAAGAAGTTGCGGGCCGCCGCTGCGGTCTCACCTTTGCTCCGGCTGGAGCAGAACAACCCTGTGGAATCGAGGCAGTCATGAAATTTTCAGACATCCAGTATCCTGCGGAAACCCGCCAGGTTGCGCGGGACGCGGTGGTCCGTGAAGCGGCGGCCCAACCGCGCCGCAGTCCGTGGTGGCGCAGGCCGGTAGCGTTGTCCCTGGCCGGCCTGGCGTTGGCAGGCTCGACGGCGGCCGTAGCTTACGTGGCCTTCGCACCGGTTGAGGACAAACGCGACATCCGGTGCTACTACCGCGCGGACCTGACCACCACCTACCCTTCCCCCCATTCCCCCGGAGACAGGATGCAGCCCTATCTCCTTGCCGGGGCCATGGACGAGGGGTTCGACTACGACGCCGGAGCCCGGCAGGGTGACTCCCAGGCAGGAAAACAGCAGATTGCGGACCCTGTGGGCCTTTGCGCCTTCAATTGGGACCAGGGACTGATGAACCCGGGGGGAATCACTGACGACCTTATTCCGCCGGGCTACAAGGAACCCGCCCCGGCTCCCGCCCCGACAGGAACCGTAACGGATGATCAAGGCAACCCCGCCACGGCTTTCCCCAACACCTTCGGTCCCGGGCACTTCGTCCCGGACCTGAGGGCCTGCGTCGTGGACAACACAGTTGCAGTGATACCGGGGCCCGCCGATGTCTGCTCCCGGCTGGGCATCCCCGTTCTGGAAAGCTAGGAACTCTCCAGAAGTCCTGGGCAAGGGCCCGCCGGGGGCGCGGCTCCACGGGACAGCCGGTCAGGCGAGCTGGGTGATCTCCACGCTGACGCTCAGCGCGGAACCGCCACCACCGGACAGGATGCCCTTCAGCGGCGGCACATCACGGTAGTCCCGCCCCCGGGCCACAGTGACGTGGAAGTCGCCGGCGGGCTTGTGGTTGGTGGGGTCCCAGCTGCGCCAGTCACCGTCCCAGAATTCCAGCCACGCATGCGACTGCCCCGCCACTGTCTCGCCGATGCCGGCAGTGGACCGCGGGTGCAGGTAGCCGGACACGTAGCGTGCCGGAATCCCACAGCTGCGCAGCGCACCGATCGCCAGGTGCGCCAGGTCCTGGCAGACACCCTGGCGCTGGCCCCACGCCTCTTCAGCGTTGGTGGTGACCGCGGTTGAACCGGACATGTAGGTCATCTCCCCGCGCATCCACTCAAACACGGCCATGGCTGCCTCATGCGGGTTCTTCCCTGCCACCACGCCGGGAATGATGCCCAGGACTTCGTCTCCCGGGCCGCTGAGCCTTGACTGCGGGAGCCAGTCGCTGAACGTGTTGAGGGTTTCCGGTGACGCTAGGACGTCCCAGCCGGCAATATCCGCCTCGGCCGGGATCTTCTCGGCGCGGTGGACTTCCACCGTGATGTTGGAAATCACTTCGAGGTGGTCGTGCGGCATCTGCATGTCGAACGCCGTGACCCGGGTGCCCCAGTAGTCGCGGTAGGTGCTGACGGCGGCCTGCGACGGCGAAACCTTGACCACCGATTCCAGCACCACCTGCTGGGAATCGGTGAGCGGGGTCATCCGTGCCTCGTTGTAGGACAGGGTGACCCGCTTGTTGTACTTGTAGGCCGTCTTGTGGACGATGCTCAGCCGGGTCATGAAACTTCTCCCACCCAGGCCAGTTCATCCGCCTGATTGAAGTACTTACGGGAAATAGCGTCCGACGCCTGCGCTACGGCTTTCTGCACGCGTTCCATGTGCTCCGGGAGCTCGGACATCAGGTCATCCGTCCGGTGAACTCAAGGAAGGTCCGCGCCTGGCCCACGATCCGCCGTGCGTCGTTGATGAAGCCGACCCGCTGGGCGGAGGGATCCAGCTTGGCCAGGCACTCGTCTGCGTCCCTCAGGGCATAGACGATGGACCTCGGGAAGAGCCGGTCCAGCAGCAGGAACTCGGCGGCGTGCTGGTCGCCGAAGGCGGCACGGCGGGTACGCAGGAAGGACTCGTACGCCCCGGCGCAGCGGAGCATGTTGACCCAGGACATCCCGGCGGACAGCACGTCCCGGGTGGAGAGCATGCGGGCGGTCATGTCCGCGCGTTCCAGGGACCGGCCCAGCACCAGGAAGAGCCAGCTTTCGTCATGGCTGACGGTGGTGTCCGCCAGGCCACTGACCATGGCGGTCCGTTCCAGCGTCCAGTTGCAGAACCGGTAGGTCCCCACCACGTCCTTGCGGTGCTGGCTCAGCCCGTAGTAGGTGGTGTTCAGGCTTTCCCACAGGCCCGAGGAGACAGTTTCCCGGGCGCGCCGGGCGTTCTCCCGCGCGGCCCCCAGGGACCCTGCGATGGAGGTGGCGCTGGTCTTGTCATAGGCCAGGGCGTGGAGAAGCTCGGGCAGGCCGAAGTCCTCGCTCTGCGGGCGTGCGCCCATGACGGCCAGGAGTTCCTGGGCCACGCTCTTGCGCTCGTCCATGGGCAGGTGGTTGAGCCGTTCGAGGTGGACGTCAAGGATGCGGGCAGTGCCGTCCGCACGCTCCACATAACGGCCGATCCAGAATAGGGACTCGGCAATACGGCTAAGCATTCGCGGCTACCTCCTGCGGGCCCGAAACTGGGAAAGGAAACTGCCAGGTCACGGCCCGGCTCACTGCTGCTGCTCCGACTGGCGGTCCCGCCAGTTGCTCTCAACCGGCCATACCGAGACGCGTTCACGGACGGAGATGGACGGCCGGGGCACGGTTTCCACCGGCACCTGCGGCGAGTCGGCCAAAACCCAGGTGTCCTTGGACCCGCCGCCCTGGCTGGAATTCACGATCAGCGACCCCTCTTTGAGCGCTACGCGCGTCAGCCCGCCCGGGAGCACCCAGACGTTGTCGCCGTCGTTCACGGCGAAGGGCCGCAGATCCACGTGGCGGGGGCCGAACTTGTCGCCGCTCAACGTGGGGACCGTGGAGAGCTGCAGCACCGGCTGGGCAATCCAGCCGCGGGGGTCGGCGATGACCCGCTGGCGGAGGGCATCGAGTTCGTCCCTGGACGCGTCCGGTCCGATGACCAGGCCCTTGCCGCCGGAGCCGTCCACCGGCTTGACCACCAGTTCGGCCAGGTTGTCCAGGGTGTATTCGCGGGCTTCCTTCTCCTCCAGGCGGTACGTGTCCACGTTGGCGATGATGGGTTCCTCGCTGAGGTAGTAGCGGATGAGGTCAGGGACGTAACTGTAGACCAGTTTGTCGTCCGCGACGCCGTTGCCCACGGCGTTGGCGATGGTCACGCCGCCTGCCCGGGCGGCGTTGACGAGGCCCGGGCAACCGAGCATGGAATCCGAGCGGAACTGCAGCGGGTCCAGGAAATCGTCGTCGATCCGCTTGTAGATCACGTCCACGCGCTGTTCGCCGGCCGTGGTGCGCATGTAGACGCGGTTTCCGCGGCAGATGAGGTCGCGGCCTTCCACGAGTTCCACGCCCATGAGGCCCGCGAGGAGGGTGTGCTCGAAGTAGGCGCTGTTGAACACGCCGGGGGTGAGGACCACCACGGTGGGATCGTCGACGCCGGAGGGTGCGGTCTTGCGCAGGGCGGAGAGCAGGCGGCGGGGGTACTCCTCGACCGGCCGGATGAGCTGCTGGCCGAACGCCTCAGGCAGGCCCTTGGCCATGGCCCGGCGGTTCTCCAGGACGTAGCTCACGCCGGAGGGAACCCGGACATTGTCCTCAAGCACGCGGAAGGTCCCGGCGGCGTCGCGGACAACGTCGATGCCGGAAATGTGGACACGGACGCCGCCTGCCGGTTCGAACCCGTGGACCTGCCGGTGGAAGTGCGCGCTGGTGGTGACCAGCTGCCGGGGGATCACGCCGTCGGCCACGACGGTCATCTTGTCGTACACGTCGTTGAGGAAGGCTTCCAGCGCGCGGACGCGCTGGGCCACGCCGCGCTCCAGCACGTCCCACTCCCCCGCCGGAATGACCCGGGGAACGATGTCCAGCGGGAAGGGGCGTTCCTCCCCCGCAAAGTCGAAGGTCACACCGCGGTCCAGGAAGGTACGCGCCATGGAATCTGCGCGGGCGCTCACATCGGCAAGGGAGAGCTTCCGGAGGGCGTCCGCCACCTGCCCGTACGAGTCCCGGGCCTGTTGCCCGGGAGCGAACATCTCGTCGTAGGCTCCGGACCGGCCGGCGGCCACGGAGTAATCCTGGAATAGGTCTGACATGTCCAATAGCCAACCATCTTTTTGTTTCGAATTCATTACTGCCATCCATTCTGGCGTGTTGGCGCCGGATGCCCTGGTTCGTGCATTGCGCCTCTTTTCCGGCACAGTAGGTGAGTGCCAGTCCGCAGATCCGTCAGCAAGCCCGGTCCGGACCTGCCCGGGCGGCCCGGGAGGCTTCTCCCTGGCCTGGCCACAGCGGCCGTCGCCCTGGCCGCCGCGTTCCTGGTTCACCGGCTGGTTCCCGCTCTTCCCGCAATGACGCTGGCAGTGGTGCTGGGAGTGCTGGCCGCCAACCTTCCCGTGTCCGGGGTGTGGACAGCCGGCAGGGCGCGGCCGGGGCTGGACTTCGCGGGCAAGCATCTCATGCGCGGCGGCATCGTGCTGCTGGGCCTGAAAGTCAGCATCATGGACGTGCTGGGCCTGGGCTGGCTGGCACTGGTCCTGATCGTCGCCGTGGTGGCGGCAAGTTTTGGCGGCACCTACCTGATCTCCCGGCTGTTCCGGCTGCCGCCGGTGACCTCGCTGCTGGTGGCCACCGGCTTCTCGATCTGCGGCGCCTCCGCCATCGGCGCCATGGCCGCCGTCCGCCGCATCCGGCACGTGGACACCGTCCTTCCGGTGGCGCTCGTGACGCTTTGCGGGACCCTTGCCATCGGCGTCCTGCCCCTGCTGGTCCATCCCCTGCAGCTCAGCGCGCCCGTGTTCGGCGCCTGGACGGGCGCCTCAGTGCACGATGTGGGCCAGGTGGTGGCCACGGCGCAAACCGCGGGGACAGCGGCACTGGGCATCGCCGTCGTCGTTAAGCTCACCCGGGTACTCCTGCTGGCGCCGGTGGCGGCACTGGCCGGTGCGCACCACCGGTTCGCGCCACGGGCGGAGAACCCTGCGGACCGCGACAACGCGAAACTGCCGCCGGTGGTGCCGCTGTTCGTCCTGGGCTTCGTGGCGATGGTGGGCCTCCGCTCCACCGGCTGGCTCTCTGAAGGCTGGCTCGATGCGGGGGCGGCGTTGCAGGACATCCTGCTGGGCGCCGCGCTCTTCGGCCTGGGGTCCGCCGTCCGGATCCGGACGCTCCTGCACACGGGCGGGCGTGCGCTGTTGGCGGCACTGGCGTCGTGGTTCCTGATCGCCGTCCTGGGGCTGGCGGCGGCCCTGCTGATCGCCGGATAACCACGTGATTAGATAGCTGGGTGTCACATGAGAATCTGCAGCGCGATGAAGCCGCCCACCGTTCAGCCCTGATCAGCACCACCGGTTGCGACGTCTCCCTGGACGTGCGGCAGGCGGCGGATCCGGACGTGGCGGGCTATCCCACCTGCAGCATCATTACCTTCACTGCCACCAAGCCGGGCGCATCGACGTTCCTGGACTTCATCGGCGAGGTCCACAGTGTGTTCCTCAACGGCCGCGAGCTCCGCGTGGAGGACGTGGCCGATGGTGCCAGGATCAGGCTGGACAACCTGCAGTCCGAAAACCAGGTGACGGTCACGGGCACCGCCCTGTACAGCCGCTCCGGCGAAGGCATGCACCGCTTCTTTGATCCGGCGGACGGCCAGTGCTACCTCTACACGCAGTACGAGCCCGCCGACGCGCGCCGGGTGTTCGCCAATTTCGAACAGCCCGACCTCAAGGCCCCGTACACCTTCCACGTAACGGCACCGGCCGGCTGGCAGGTCGCCTCCAACGGTGCGGAAGCTGCCCGCACCATCCTCACCAGCGATCCGTCTGCCGCCCGCTGGGACTTCGCCGCCACGGAACGCATGTCCACCTACATCACCACGGTGCTGGCCGGGCCGTACTTCAAGGCCGAGGACCGCTGGCAGGCAACGCTCGACGACGGCACCTCCCTGGACGTGCCGCTCGCCCTGTACTGCCGGGCCTCGATGGCGGACTCCTTTGACACTAGCGAGCTGTTCCGACTCACCAGGAACGGCCTGGACTTCTTCAACCGGCTCTTCGACTACCCCTACCCCTGGGGCAAATACGACCAGGCCTTCGTTCCCGAATACAACCTTGGTGCCATGGAGAACCCCGGCCTGGTGACGTTCACCGAGAGCTACGTGTTCACCTCGCGCGCCACGGACGCCCAGTACCAGGGGCGCGCCAATACCCTGATGCACGAGATGGCGCACATGTGGTTCGGGGACCTCGTGACCATGCAGTGGTGGGATGACCTGTGGCTCAAGGAATCCTTCGCCGACTACATGGGCACCCTGGGCGTGGACCGCGCCACGGACTGGGACACCGCCTGGGTGAACTTCGCCAACAAACGCAAGGCCTGGGCGTACGTCCAGGACCAGCTGCCCACCACCCACCCGATCGTTGCGGACATCCCGGACCTTGAAGCCGCCAAGCAGAACTTTGACGGCATCACCTACGCCAAGGGCGCCTCGGTGCTGAAGCAGCTGGTGGCCTACGCCGGGTTCGAGGCCTTTATCAGCGGCTCCCGCGCCTACTTCCGCAAGCACGCGTACGGCAACACAACGCTTGATGACCTGCTGGCCGCATTGAGTGCCTCCTCCGGGCGGGACCTGGCCGGCTGGGCGCAGCAATGGCTGCAGACCTCGGGCATCTCCACGCTGTCCCTGGAGATTGCGCCGGGCGCGGACGACGGCGGCCTGCTGGGCCGGGTGGCGATCGTCCAGGACGCCCTGGACCCGGTCACCGGACGCGAGGAGCTGCGGCCGCACCGGCTGCGTGTGGGTTCCTACAATTTCGACGGCGGCGGGGCACTGGTGCGCACCGACAGTTTCGAGACGGACGTGACGGGGGCCCGGACGGAACTCCCCCAGCTCGCCGGCAAGCCCCGGCCCGCGCTCCTGCTGGTCAACGATGACGACCTCACCTACGCCAAGGTGCGGCTGGACCCGGCGTCGGAGGCAACCGTCCGTTCGTCCCTTGACCGGATCGAGGACCCCATGGCCCGGGCGCTGTGCTGGACGGCGCTCTGGAACTCGGCCCGGGACGGGGAAAGCCCGGCGGCGCGGTACGTCGAAGCCGTGGCTGCGTTTGGTCCGGCCGAAACAGGAATCGGCGTCCTGCTGAACATCCTCGACAACGCAGGCACCGCCGTCGAACGCTACACGCCGGCCGGCGAACGTGGTGCCCTGCGCTCCACGTTCCTGGCAGCCGCAGCGGCGGAACTGGACAGGGCCGCACCCGGCTCCGACCAGCAGCTGGCCTGGGCACGTACCCTCGCCAGCGCCAGCCGGCACGATGATTCCATGCTGCCGCGGCTGCGCGGACTCCTTGACGGTACAGCACCCGTGGCGGGCCTGGCCGTGGATGCCGAGCTGCGCTGGCACCTCTGGCATGCCCTGGCAGCCAACGGCCAGGCGGCGGTGGCGGAACTGGACGCCGAACTCGCCCGTGACATCACGGCGTCCGGACGCGCCGGCCATGCCACAGCCCTCGCCGCCCGCCCGGACCCGGAGGCCAAGGCGGCAGCGTGGAAAGCGGCAGTGGACGGGAACGAGCTCTCCAACCAGCTGCTCAGCGCCACCATCAGCGGATTCATGACGGCGCCCGCGGATGTCCTGGAGCCGTACGCGGAACCCTATTTCGGGTGCCTGCGCAGCGTCTGGGAGGAACGCAGCATCGAGATCGCCAGCCGGATTGTCCGGGGCCTCTACCCATTGGCCCAGGACCTGGCCGAGGGCACCGACCCGGCAGCGCACCCCGCCATCCGGCGCACGGACGAATGGCTGGCCGCCAACGCAGACGCGCCCCGCGCCCTGCAGCGCATCATTGTGGAGCAGCGCAGCCACCTGCTGCGGGCACTCACGGCGCAGGCCGCCGTCGTCAATTCACCATCGGCTGCTCCGTAACTGTCGTTTTCGCCGGTGAAAACGACAGTTACGGAGCAGTGGATGGGCTCAGGGGACGCGGTGGAGCCACTCGGCCGTGCCGAACTTTGTGCCGACGCGCTCCTTTGCGGTGGCCAACTCGCCCTCCGTCAGCTGTGAGGGCGTGGCGCCGTAACGGTCTGTGAAGACCTCCGTCATAGCGGCGATGATGGCGGTGCGTGCCAGTCCGGTCTGGCGCCGGAGCGGGTCCACCCGCTTCTTGGCGCTACGGGTCCCCTTGTCCGAGAGCTTTTCCTTGCCGATCCGCAGCACGTCGACCATCTTGTCGGCGTCGATGTCGTAGCTCATGGTCACGTGGTGCAGCATGCCGCCGTTGGCGAGCCGCTTCTGCGCGGCCCCGCCGATCTTGCCCTGGTCCGTTGCAATGTCGTTCAGGGGCACGTAGAAGGCGTTGATGCCAAGCTTTTCCAGTGCTGCCATGACCCACGCGTCCAGGAAGGTATAGGAGTCCGCGAAACTGAGTCCGTCAACGAGGGTCTGCGGCAGGTACAGCGAGTACGTGATGCAGTTGCCGGCCTCCATGAACATCGCTCCCCCGCCGCTGATTCGCCGGACAACCTTGATCCCGTGCTTCGCCACACCGCCGGGGTCAACCTCGTTGCGGTAGGACTGGAAGCTGCCAATCACCGTGGACGGTTCCTGCCAGTCCCAAAACCGGAGGGTGGGGTGGCGGCGGCCGGCGCCGACCTCCTCGGTGAGAACCTCGTCCAGGGCCACGTTCATTTCGGTGGGCAGGACAGTGGGTGCGATGAGGTTCCAGTGGTGGTCCGCCCAGGAGGTCGCCTTCGCCAGGGCACGGCGGACGGCGACGGCGACGGCGTCCGCGGAGAAGCCGAACAGGGCGGCGCCGGCCGGCAGCGAAGAGGAGACGACGGCGGCAAGCTCGGCCGCCGTCGTGGTGTCCGGCAGTCCCGTGAGCCCCCGGTTGATGTCCAGGAGGGCCTCGTCCGGTTCCAGGAAGAAATCGCCGCTGAGGCTGACGTTGGCGAGGCGGCCGTCAATAACATCCAGGTCCACCACCACAAGCTTGCCGCCGGGCACTTTGTATTCACCGTGGCGGCGGGAGGCGGAGTGGCTTGCTGAAGAGGGTGTGGCGGTCATGCCATCCATCCTGCCCCAGAATTGCCGGATGCCAGTAACAGGCGGCCGGGACGCAGAAAGCCCGCACCGTTTACCGGTGCGGGCTTTCCCAAAAGAACTTTGCGGAAGTGTGTTACTTCTTGCCGCCGAAGCCCTTGAAGCGAGCGTTGAAGCGCTCGACGCGGCCTGCGGAGTCCATGATGCGCTGCTTGCCCGTGTAGAACGGGTGCGACTCGGAGGAGATTTCGACATCGATGACCGGGTAGGTGTTGCCGTCTTCCCACTCGATGGTCTTCGAGGAGGAAACCGTGGACTTGGTCAGGAACTTCGTGCCGGAAGCCAGGTCGTTGAAAACAACAGCTTCGTACTTCGGGTGGATATCAGACTTCATAATTGGACCTTTGTTCGCACAACTGGATTTTGCCAGCTGCCAGGTATGAATGGGATGGCGCCAGCATCGCCCGGGGGCGCACTACAGCCAGCTATCAATAATAGCGGAGAACGCGGGTGCCCGCGAACCAATGTCCTGGCTGACGATACCCCTAATCCCGGGGGCGCAGCTCCCAGAAGGCAACAGCTGACGCGGCCGCGACATTCAGGGAATCCACGCCGTTTCGCATGGGAATTTTCACGGCGATGTCGACGGCGGCGAGTGTCCCGGCGCTCATGCCGGCGCCCTCGGTGCCAAGCACCAGGGCAAGCTTCGCCGGATTCCGGGCGGCGACTGCGTCCACATCCTGCGCGTCGTCCGTGAGCTCCAGCGCCGCTACGGTGAAGCCGTGGTCCTTGAGCAGGTGAAGGTCCTCCGGCCAGCTGGCGAGCCGGGCCCACGGCACCTGGAACACCGTGCCCATGCTCACGCGGACGCTCCGCCGGTAGAGGGGGTCCCCGCAGCGGGGCGACACGAGGACGGCATCGATGTCCAGCGCGGCGGCCGACCGGAAGATGGCGCCCACGTTGGTGTGGTCCACGATGTCCTCGAGGACAGCCACCCTGCGTGCCCCGGCCAGCAGTTCCGGCAGCGGGACGGGCGCCGGGCGCTGCATGGCAGCCATGGCTCCGCGGTGGAGGTGGAAGCCGGTGATGTCCTCCAGCAGGGCCGCGCTGCCGATGAAGGCCGGGACCTGCGGATAGGCATCCAGGACGTCCCGGAGGTCCTCGAGCCACTTCTCCGCCAGGAAGAACGAGCGCGGCTGGTGTCCTGCTGCCAGGGCACGCCGCAGCACCCGGGATGACTCAGCGATATACATGCCCTCGGCGGGTTCGCGCAGCTTGCGCAGGTGCACGTCCGTGAGCTGCGTGTAGTCGGAGACCCGGGGGTCCGCTGCGGATTCAAGAAAGTGGATTGTCACCGGTTGATTATTTCAGCAGATTAGCGATCATGAATCCCAGCGCCACCAGGCCCAGGACAAGGATCACTGCGCGCAGCACCGTGGGTGAGAGCCGGCGGCCCACCTTGGCGCCGAGAAGTCCGCCGATGCTCGAGCTGACGGCGATCAGCAGGACCACAAGCCAGTTGATCCGGTCGAAGGCGAAGAGCACATAGGACACGGCGGCCACAAGGTTCACTCCCAGTACCAGGATGTTCTTCATGGCGTTGGCGTTCTGGATGGTGCCGGTGAGGAAGATACCCAGGATGCCCACCAGCAGGATCCCCTGGGCGGCCACGAAGTAGCCGCCGTACACCCCTGCCAGGTACACCAGCACCACCAGCAGGACTCCGTGCCGCTTGTCGCGCACAGCGTGCTCCGGATTCTCCTCACGGGACCGGACCCAGGCCTGCAGACGGGGCTGGAACACCACCATCAGGAGCGCAAGGACAATAAGGACGGGGGCGACGTAGTGGAAGACCTCCTCCGGCAGGTGCAGGAGCAGCCACGCACCGGAGATGCCGCCGAGGAGGGATGCCGGCAGGAGCCGCATCAGCTGGCGGCCGCGCCCCTTCAGTTCACGCCGGTAGCCGAACGCTCCGGCTGCCGTGCCGAAGACCAGGCCCATGGCGTTGCTCATGGAGGCCACCACCGGGGCGACCCCCAGGGCGATCAGGACGGGGAATGTCACCAGGGTGCCGGAACCCACCACGGCGTTGATGGTGCCGGCCCAGAGGCCGGCGATGGCCACAAAGATGCTGCTGAGAAGATCCAAGGTGCTGCGCTGCCGCTGTTAGCGGCGGGCGACGGCGGTGTACCGGCCGGCGTTGACGCTCATGTCCAGGTCCAGCCCGAAGGTCTTGCTGAGGTTCTCTGCGGTCAGGACGTCCGTGATGGGGCCTGCGGCAACCACTCCGCCGTCGCGCAGCAGCATGGCGTGGGTGAATCCCGGCGGGACTTCCTCAAGGTGGTGGGTGACCAGCACCATGGCCGGTGCGTCCTCATCCTGTGCCAGCTCTCCCAGCTTGTGGACGAGTTCCTCGCGGCCGCCAAGGTCCAGGCCCGCCGCCGGTTCGTCGAGGAGCAACAGCTCGGGATCGGTCATCAGGGCTCGGGCGATCTGGACACGCTTGCGCTCACCCTCGGAAAGAGTGGCAAAAGTCCTGTTGAGGAGCGGGCCCATTCCCCAGTCGTTGAGCAGGCGGAAAGCCCGCCGCTCGTCGTCGCGCTCGTATCCCTCCCGCCAGCGGCCGGTGACTCCGTAGGCGGCGGTGACCACCACGTTGAGGACGTTTTCCTGTTCCGGGATCTGGGTGGCCAGCGCGGCGGAGGACAGGCCGATGCGCGGGCGGAGCTCGAAGACGTCGGTGCGGCCCAGGGTGGGTGTTCGGAATGTGGGGGTCCTGGTGCATGGTGCTCCCAACGCCGTGTCCGCCGAACTGGGTGTTGACCTTGAAATGCGCGGCTTCGAGCACCGAGCCGATGGCGTGGGAGATATCCCCGATGCGCGCTCCGGGCTGTGCCGCACCGATGCCCGCCTTCAGTGCCCTCTCGGTGGTTTCGATCATGCGGGTGTCCTCGGGCCTAGCGGAATCCCCCACGACGAAGCTGATGGCGGAGTCCGTCACCCACCCATTGACGCTGGCTGCGAAGTCCAGGGTCAGCAGGTCCCCGTCCTTGAGGACGTAGTCATAAGGGAGCCCGTGCAGCACGGCATCGTTGACGGACGTGCAGATGACCTTTCCGAAAGGCCCGCGGCCGAACGAGGGAGCGTAATCCACATAGCAGGAGCGGGCTCCCGCTGCCCGGATCATGGCAGCGGCCCAGTCGTTGATCTCCAGGAGATTCGTTCCAGGTCCGGTTCGCTCCCTCAGTGCCTGCAGGGTGCCGGCCACGAACTGGCCTGAGGGGCGCGCTTGGTCAATCTCCCGCGGCGTGAGCAGTTCAATCAATGGTTCCTCCAGGTATGAGCGTAATATTATCCGCTTGCCACCTTCCAGCAGCCGTGAAATGAATTCAAGGGACCCCTCCCCCGCTGGCTAAGATGGCAGGCATGACTTCGAACGTGACTGCGGTCAGCTATGGCCTGAATGTGTCTCCAACCGGGCTGGAGCAGCTCCGTTCCATCCTCACCGCACAGGGCGCCGCCGTGCTGTCTGAGGCCTCCTCCGGCGACGGCCGGTACCAGGTCCACGCAGCCGAGCTCCAGCTTCCGGACGCCACCGCCGCCGGGCTCGCCGCACTGCGCCACGCCGTTGCCGAAACCCCCATCGCCGGATTCGACACGGCGCTTGTCCCGGCCGGCCTCAGGTCGGCAGAACGCAAGCTGCTGATCATGGACGTGGACTCCACCCTGATCCAGCAGGAGGTCATCGAGCTTCTGGCTGCCTACGCCGGGAAGCGGGAAGAAGTGGCGGCCGTTACCGAGGCCGCCATGCGTGGCGAGCTGGATTTCACCCAAAGCCTCCACGCACGCGTGGCGGTGCTCGCAGGTCTGCCTGCCGCCGTCGTCGATTCCGTCCGCAACGAAGTGAAGCTGAGCCTGGGCGCCGCCGACCTCGTGGCCGCCTTCAGGGCGGCAGGGCACGTGGTAGCGGTGGTGTCCGGCGGGTTCAACCAGATCCTGGAGCCGATCGCCGCCGAACTGGGCCTTGACTACTGGCAGGCAAATGAACTGGAGATCGTCGACGGCGAGCTGACCGGCAGGGTGCTGGGCGCTGTGGTGGACAGGGCAGCCAAGGAAAAGTACCTGCGTGAGTGGGCAGCCGCCGAGGGCATCGCCCTTGAGCACACGGTGGCAGTGGGCGACGGAGCCAACGACCTGGACATGCTCGGGGCGGCCGGCATCGGCGTGGCGTTCAACGCCAAACCCGCCGTGCGGGCCGTGGCAGACGCCGCCGTCAACATGCCGTACCTCGACGCAGTCCGGCATGTGGCTGGCGTCTGACGGCGGTTCCTAAAGGCCCTTAACAGCGGGAAGGCACGTCGCGTGAGGACGTGCCTTCCCGCTGTTAAGCGTGGGCCTAGCTCGTGGCCTAGTTCGTGCCCTTGCCGAAGTAGTCTGCACCGCCGGCGTATTCAGTGTGGCCGGACTCGACGTCGGCGGTGACCATACCGGCCACAACCTCGGCAAATTCCTCCACGGAGTACAGCTTGCCGGCTTCAGCGCGGCGGGCCTCGATGGCGCCCGGCGTGGAGCGGTCAAGCAGCGTGGCCGTGACGGTGCCCTCGATCATGTCGCCGGAGACCACCACCAGGGTGATGCCCTTCTCCGCCAGGTTGGGGATGAGTTCGCGCAGGGCGTCCTCGCCGGCACGCTTACTGCGGGCCACCGGCTCATAGGCCTCCATAGTGGGCACGGTGTTGATGAAGTGGGCCTGGTGGCTGGTCACGAAGACCACCCGCGAGCCTTCCTTCATCAGCGGCACGGCAGCGTTGAGCATGTTGACCTGGGCGTCGCGGTTCAGCTTCAGCGCGTAGTCCTCGCCCATCCCGGTTTCCATGCCGCCGGAGGCGTTCAGCACCAGGATGTCCAGGGATCCGAAGTTCTCCATGGCGGCGGAGGCCAGCGCCTGCACACCTTCCTGGGTGGTGAGGTCCGCGCCGACGGCCACTGCACGTCCGCCGTCGGCTTCGATCCCCTGCACAACCTTGTTGGCGCGCGGTGCCTTCTGGCGGTAGTTCACCACGACGGCGGCGCCTTCGCGGGCAAGGTTCTTCGCTACCTCCGCGCCGATTCCGCGCGAGGATCCGGTCACGATGGCAGTCTTGTTATCCAGCAGTCCCATGCGGGCTCCTTTTGTCTGAAACGTCTAAATTGCTGATGGCCTGCAGTCCATCATGCCAGCGGCCCCGGCCAATTCCCTTGTGTGACCTGCACAAAGAAGCGCCTGGCTGCTAGTTTGCCGGCGCCGGTCAGTGCCCCATGCCCAGGCCGCCGTCAACAGGGATGACGGCTCCGGAAATGTAGGCGGCCTCGTCGCTGGAGATCCAGCGGACCACGTTGGCAACCTCGCTGGCCTCGGCGAAACGGCCTGCCGGGATGCTGGAAAGGTAGTCCTTCTGCGTGGCTTCAGGGAGTTCGGCGGTCATGTCCGTGTTGATGAAGCCGGGCGCCACGACGTTGGCGGTGATCCCGCGGGAACCAAGTTCACGGGTCAGGGAGCGGGCGATGCCCACCAGGCCGGCCTTTGACGCCGAGTAGTTGATCTGGCCCGGTGCCCCGTACAGGCCCGACACGGAGGAAATCAGGACAACGCGGCCCTTGCGGAGCCGGATCATGCCCTTGGAGGCGCGCTTGATGACCCGGAAAGCACCGGTGAGGTTGGTGTCGATGACGGATGTGAAGTCCTCTTCGCTCATGCGCAGGAGCAGCATGTCCTTGGTGATTCCGGCGTTGGCCACCAAAACTTCCACCGGTCCGTGGGCAGCTTCCACTTCCTTGAAGGCCGCGTCCACGGAAGCCTCGTCCGTGACGTCCGCCTTGACGCCGAGGATCCCCTCCGGCAGCTTCGTTTCGCTGCGGTAGGTCACGGCAACCTTGTCGCCGTTGGCCAGGAACGCCTCGGCGATGGCCAGGCCGATGCCGCGGTTGCCGCCGGTGATCAGGACGCTGCGGGGTGCGGTGGCTGCTTCAGTCATGTAGGAGGCTCCGGAATTCTGCGGCGCGCTGGGGCCGCTGTAGATGGGGGTGATTTGGCTGACTTCGATCTTAGCGCCCGGCCCGGCCCGGGTTTGGGCGCCACTGCCGATGGTGAGAGAATTGATGCAAGCCTTTGGAGCGTGATAAACCACCGTGACCCTTGAAAACCATGCGGGACAATCCGCGCCTGGAGAACCCGGCCGGTTCTCCGGCGATTCGGAAGTCCACAGCATCACGGATGCCGCTGGAGCCCACTCGGAGGACATGCGCCAGCGCATGATCAAGTACGCGTTGGCCATGGGAATCCGCATGGTGTGCCTGGTCCTAATTTTCGTGGTGGACGGCTGGTTCAAGATCATTCCGGTGGCCGGCGCGGTGTTCCTGCCCTGGATCGCCGTGATCATCGCGAACGGGAACGACAAAGCCGAGGGCCACAGCGACCTCCTGCTGGACTCGGCCCCGCTGGCTGAGCTGGAAAGCCCGCTGGCGCGGCCCGCAGGGGATGATCCCGGCAGTGAACTCCTGCAGGGCGAGCTGATTATTGACGACGACGAATCCCCGTCCGGGCAGGAAAGGAAGGCCTCGTGAGCATCTTCGACTTCGCCGCCGGCACCGATCCCGCAGTGGCGGAAGCCGGTGCCATCTGTTCCCGCAAGGCGTGCCGGGCGCAGGCTTCCTGGCAGCTCCTGTGGAACAACCCCAAGATCCATTCCCCGGAACGCCGCAAGACCTGGCTTGCCTGCGCCGACCACCGGGGATGGCTGGAGGACTACCTTCAGACACGGGGCCTCTGGAAGGAAACCCTGCCCCTCGACGACTCACGGGCGTCCGGCGGCCCTGGGCAGGTCAGCTGAATGTACCGTTTCCTCTTCTCCAGCAAGTGGCTGGGTTATCTGCTGCTGGCTGCCATCTTCGCCTCCGCCTGTGTATTCCTGGGCCGCTGGCAGATGGACCGTCGCGCAGAGACCCTGGCCGAAATCAACCGCGTGGTGACCAACTACTCGGCAACGCCCATCCCGTTCGCGGAGGCCAGGGAACAATTCAGCGAGCTGGACCCCGCCATGGAGTGGACGCAGGTGGAGCTCAGGGGCACGTACCTCACCGACGGCCAGCGCGTGGTCCGGAACCGTCCGCTCAATGGCCAGCCGGGCTACGAAGTGGTGGTCCCGTTCCGTCTTGACTCCGGTGAGACAGTGGTCATCGACCGGGGCTGGCTGCCCATCGGCAACAATAATCCAGGCGCCCCGGACTCGGTGCCGGAACCCCCTGCGGGTGACGTGACCGCCGTCGTGCGTTTGAAGCATCCTGAGCCCGAACTCCAGCGTGGTGCACCCGAAGGCCAGCTGGCTTCCATCGACCTTGCCGCCTACTCCGGCCAACTCGGGTACCCGCTCCTGACCGGGGCGTACGGCCAGCTCGCGTCGGAGACACCGCCTGCAGCGGAGATGCCGTTCCCGTTCCCGAAGCCTTCCACCGAGGAAGGCACACACCTTTCGTACTCGCTGCAGTGGTTCGCGTTCGGCGTGCTGATGTTCGTTGGTTTTGGCTACGCTGCCCGCCAGCAGGCACGCAACGCCGCCATTGACGCCGAGGACGACGACGGGACAGCAGAGGGCGCGCCCCGCCCGGCAGGCGGCGAGCACCGCCGTCGTCCGTCACCTCCCAGGAAGCGGAAGAAAGCGACCTCCGAAGAGGAGGAAGACGCCCTCCTGGATGCGCAGGGGTACTGAGGGTCCTTCCCTTTCGCGCCGTCGGTTGCGTCTGCGTCCATGGTTGCGTTCGCTCCGCATCGTGCCTGATTTCCCGCGTGCTGGCTCGTTCGCCCCACCGTCCCCCTAACCTCGCAAGCTCGGTCAGGGAACCCTGACAGCGTGGGCCCACGCCTTGCGCACGCTACATAAATCACCCACGCTGCTCCGCTCGTGGTCCCACATTCAACCAGGGCTGACAGCAGCCAAGCGAAGTGTCAGGCGCGGTCCCCGTCCGCACAAGCGGTTGGAAAAGAGAAGAGCCGCCGCGCCTCCCCGACTTCGTCCTGCAGCACACCGGCCAGGCGGTAGGCGGTGTGGCCCCGGTGGGTCTCCCGGAAAAAGTCAGGACGCTACTCGACACGAGCCTTCAGGAGCACGATCTCCTCTGGGCGGGAGCAGGCGACCACCACTCGATGTTCAGCATCACCTACCGGCAGCTCCAAAAAATAACCGAAGCCCTGGAACTGAAGGTGCGCTAATGCTCAAGCCTCATTGGGCACGAGCGCAGCGGTGTAGGTGATTTATGTAGCGTGCGTCAAAGGCGACGAAGGAGCCAGCACGCGGGAAATCGCCTGCGCCGCGTAGCGGAGCCAGCCGGAGTGAAAGGCTTAGGCCAGCGTAATCAGGTCCAGGTAGTCTTCGTTCCAGTGGTCCTCGACGCCGTCGGGCAGCAGGACTACGCGCTCGGGGTTGAGGGCCTCCACTGCCCCCTCGTCGTGGCTGACCAGGACGACGGCGCCGCTATAGTTCCTGAGTGCGCCCAGGATTTCTGCGCGGCTGGCAGGGTCCAGGTTGTTGGTGGGCTCGTCGAGGAGGAGGACGTTGGCGCTGGAGGCCACGATAGTGGCAAGGGCCAGGCGGGTCTTCTCACCGCCGGAGAGGACGCCGGCGGGCTTGTCGACATCGTCGCCTGAGAACAGGAACGAACCCAGGATGCCGCGGACTTCGGCGTCCTTCATGTCCGGGGCGGCGGAGCGCATGTTTTCCAGGACGGTCCGGTCCACGTCGAGGGTTTCGTGCTCCTGGGCGTAGTAGCCCACCTTCAGGCCATGGCCGGCAATGACGTCACCGGTGTCAGGCTGGTCCACGCCCGCGAGCATCCGCAGGAGGGTGGTTTTGCCGGCACCGTTGAGGCCCAGGATGACCACCTTGGAGCCGCGGTCGATGGCCAGGTCCACGTCCGTGAAGATCTCCAGCGAACCGTAGGACTTGCTGAGGCCCTCGGCGGTGAGCGGGGTCCTGCCGCACGGCGAGGGGTCCGGGAAGCGCAGTGCTGCCACGCGGTCGTTTTCCCGGACGGCCTCGAGTCCGCTGAGCAGCCTCTCGGCGCGCTTGGCCATATTCTGGGCGGCAACCGCCTTGGTGGCCTTGGCGCGCATCTTGTTGGCCTGGTCAAAGAGGACCTGGGCCTTCTTTTCGGCGTTGGCGCGTTCCCGCTTGCGGGCGCGCTCATCGGTTTCGCGCTGGGTGAGGTAGCGCTTCCAGTCCATGTTGTAGAAGTCGATCTGCGCACGGTTGGCGTCCAGCAGGAACACCTTGTTGACGGTGGCTTCGAGCAGTTCCGTGTCGTGGCTGATCACGATCAGGCCGCCCTGGTGGTTCTTGAGGAAGTCACGCAGCCAGGCGATGGAATCGGCGTCGAGGTGGTTGGTGGGCTCATCGAGAAGCATTGTCTCGGCGTCCGAATACAGGATGCGCGCCAGCTCCACGCGGCGCCGCTGGCCACCGGAAAGGGTCTTCAGCGGCTGGTTCAGCAGGCGGTCCGGCAGGGCGAGGTTGGAGCAGATTGCTGCTGCCTCGGCCTCGGCAGCATAGCCGCCGGCTGCCAGGAACTCGGATTCGAGCCGGTCGTAACGGTTCATCGCCTTGCGCTGTACCGCCGCGTCCTCGCTGGCCATTTCCTCGTGCGCCAGGCGCAGTTTTCCGACGGCGATGTCCAGGCCACGGACGGACAGGATTCGGTCCCGTGCGAGCTGCTCCATGTCCGGCGTCCGGGGATCCTGCGGCAGGTAGCCGATCTCGCCGGTACGGGTCACTTTCCCCGCGGCGGGGAGTCCTTCACCGGCGAGGACCCGGGTGAGGGTGGTCTTCCCGGCGCCGTTACGGCCCACCAGGCCGATCTTGTCCCCCTTGTCGATGCGGAAGCTCACCTGGTCCATCAGGAGCCGGGCGCCGGCACGCAGTTCAAGATCCTGGACAGTAATCACAGCAGGTAAGGCCTTTCACAACAGGGAACGCCGCAGCCCTCGCACGATGTTGGGAGGGAGCCGGGGCAGAGTGGCCGGAGAACGGCCCATCCAAGTCTACCGTCCGGCAACGTCCACGCAGAACGCCCCGTCTGCAGCCTCCTGTTCAGCTAGCGTTGCGGCATGACCTTGATGGACTTCCCTGCCCGTTCTTTCGGAGTCAGTACCGGGCCCGGCGTTCACATCCACGGCTTCGAACTGGGACCGGCCGACGGAGCGCCTGTCGTCATCCTGCATGGATTGGCTGGCAGTGCGCGTGAGTTCGTCCAGACGGCGCTCGCGCTGCCGGAATTCCGAACCGTTTTGATCGATCTCCGCGGGCACGGCAGAAGTACCACCCGGCCAGGCGACCTTTCCCGCGAAGCCTTCGTTGCCGACGTCGTACGTGTTATCGAATCAGTGGTCCGCGCACCCGTGACCCTTATTGGGCAGTCTCTTGGCGGGCACACGGCGATGCTGGTGGCGGCCGCGCGCCCTGATCTGGTCTCCCGGCTGGTCCTTCTCGAGTCCGGCGCACGCGGCGGAAGCGGGGACGAGCATGAACACTTGGGTAAATACTTCCGGTCCTGGCCCCTGCCCTTCGCAAGCCGCACAACAGCACAGGAGTTTCTGGGGGACGGACCCTTGGCCCGGGCGTGGGTGGCTGACCTGGAGGAAAGGGCGGACGGGTTGTGGCCGCGGTTTGAGGCTGACGTCATGGTGGCCGCGATCAAAGGAGTGGCCGCGCCCCGCTGGGACGAGTGGGAGAGCATCGCTGTGCCAACGCTCGTTGTTTATGGAGAAAACGGGATATTCGCTGCGGAGGACAAGTCCGGGTTCTGCGAGCGCGGCCGCAGGGTCCAGCGCGTGGATTTGGCCGGGGCGTCCCATGACAGCCATCTGGATGCGTTCCACTCCTGGGTGGCGGCTCTCCGTCCGTTCATGGGGGTCTGAGGCAGAGCGAGTAGCAGCGTGTGCGGTTTGGGGTTTCGCGGCCCGGGGGTGAGCCATCAGACTGTCCTGATGGAGTGGACGCGTGCCAAGGACTGGCTGATCGGTGCTGCTGGGATGGTCATCGTCCTGGGTCTTGCGGTTGCAATCGCGTGGTGGGTGGTGAGCAGTCCGGCCAGCGGGGTTGCGGCAGCGCCTGCGCCCTCCCCCACGGCGGGCGCCGAGCCCACGGCAGGCGCCGAGCCTCCCGCCGGCCTGCGCGGGGACGAGGTGTGGCTCGCCGATCTTGCCCTGGACGCCGGGACAGTGGCGATCGCGGGCTCGTTGCTTCAGGACGTGAGGGCCGTAGGGCAGGGCGTGGTCACGGGGCCGGGCGGGATGGTTGCTGAACGCCTCGCCGTGGACGCGACCGTTCCGTTCGACGTCGTTGCCGGGGAACTCGGTGATGGGACGGTGGTCCGCGCCGCCGATGGCGGCCAGGTCCTGGTGGTCCGTAAAGTCCAGGTCCTGGGCCGCGAGCTGGACGTCAACGCCACGGGCTCAGTCAGGGTCGACGCCGGCCGGCTGGTTGTTGAGCCGCGCTCGATCGACTTTGGCGGGCCCGGCTTCCTCTCCGACGCCCTCGGTGCCGCCGTGAGAAGGCTCGTGACCATCGAGCACAGCATTGACGGCCTGCCCGAGGGCCTCGTCCTTCAGGATGTCGCGGTCCAGGGCGACGGCTTCCGTGCGAGGCTCTCCGGCGAGGACGTCAAGCTCGTTCCATGACGGCGCCCGCCCTGGCCTGTAAACCTAGGTGGGTTTCTTAGTCAATACATCCGGAGCTTCCTGCCGGCGTCGAATTTCCAGGAGCCCGACCGCGTTTGCTCCGGTGAAGACGGCGCTGAAGGTGATCAGGAGGTCCCTGACTATCACCGAATTCGGGTCACCGGGCTGGGCGATAAGCGATATGGCGAGAATCAGGGCGCCCACACAGAGCCCGCCCGCGCTCGGGAAGTTCCGCTGCCGCATCAGTCCGTTTACCCTTCGGGTCCTGCCGCACGGGCGTCTTGCCTGCTCGATCTTGGAGTCATGCACCTGACCGTAGGCCTCGCCAGCCGTCCAGGCAATGCTCTTGATCAAATCCTGAGCATCGGACCCGGATGTTTCCCTGCGTGTTCATGATTGCCCTTCGCAACGGCCCGTGGTGAGCACACCGAACGTTGAACCGCGCTCCTTACCGGTGCGTGCCTGCCAGTGTGCGGCCTGCTCGATGGTCTCCGCGTTCTGGTAGTCGGTCTTCTTGCCTGGCCCGAGCTTGATGACGTTGTGGTGCAGGTTCAGCCCTTTGGGGTCCGTCCTGTCTCCGCTGATGTTGATGTAGCTGTCCCGCGCGCCGATGAACTGGTTCCGGGTGACCTCTACATCCATGGGCAGCTCGGTGTCATACGTCAGGATGTGGGTGCCCTTGCCTGCCGTGTCCGGCCGGATGCTGGCAGCCCACGAGTAGCCCGCGTTGATGCAGAGATTGTCTTTGAACGTGCAGCGGATGTGCCCGGACCCTGGAGTCGCATCGCCTGCAGACCACATCTCGAAGGTCTGGTTGCAATTCTCCACCCGGTTGTTCCGGAAGTGGATGTCGGTCCATGACTTGGCGTCCTTCGTTGCCGTCCCCTGCATCGTGAAGGCGACGTCGTAGCACTCCCGGATGGTGTTGTCCTCCATGATGATGTTGGACGCGCCGATCCAGACCTCGATGCCGTTGCCGTACCGGGTGCCGTCGGAGCTCAGCCGGGACCCGCCAAGGTCCTCCAGGCGGCAGTTCCTGATGCGGATGTTCTCCGAGCCTCCGGTCGCAATGCCGTGTGCTCCATGGCCCTCGATATGAATGCCATCCAGGATGCTGTGGGAGGCGGGCCGGATGCCGTCCTGCTGGACGGCGATTGCGACGCCGTCGCCCGGGTCAAAGTTCGACCTGACGTACACAAAGGTCTCGTCGCTGTAGAAGTCCCATTGGTTCGCCAGTGCATCCAGGCTGATCCGCTTCCATCCACGGATGAGGCCCGCCACCTTCAGGAAACCGACATTGGTGGACGGAGCGCCGGTGTTGCCGCTGTACTGGCCGGACCGGGCGGTGATGTCCAGCTTCCAAACCCCGGTAGTGTGCCGGATCCAGGCCCGTCTGCTGACCTTGTAGCCGGCAACCTTCGGGCGTGGGCCGGCGCCGTAGGCGCCCACCGTAAAGACTCCCGACGTGCCCTCGATGGACGGCTCGTGGAGGGCGCCGAAGAATGTGTCGCCGCGCTTGAGCAGGACGGCGTCGCCACGGCGCAGGTCCCCGCTGCCGAGGGCGTCCTGGACGCGCGCGAGGCTGCGCCACGGGGCTGCCTCAGTGCCCGTGGCCGAGTCGGAACCAAAGACGCTCACATACCGGGTGTTCCTGCCCACGCGGGACGGGGTGCGTTCGTCCGTGAACACAGCGGAACTTGCGACGCCGGCAGCGGCCCCTTTGAGGAGCGTGCGGCGGCTGAATGGTCTCGGAGGTAGTCTCATTGCCGGGGATGGTCCTTACGGATATCTCACGAGCGATTTTATCCGGCGGCAACCGGCAGGGAAACCGTCGGCGAAAACCAGAACTATGCACACCTGGTACCGGCACATACGGGCGATCCGGTGCGCGTTTCCGCGCTACTCGTTGACGAGGACGGGTACGCCTACTGCTGCTGAGACAGCTTGGGGTGCAAGCCCGGCCGGTACAGGGATGCTGAACTCTTCTCCTTCTTCAGACGGTCCGGAGTGTGCATGGCCTTCTGCGCCGAGATGGTGCACAAAACGGGCCGTGCCAAGGAGGTTGCCGCGGTCATCGTAGAAGCCGGCGAGCACCTGGAGTTCGAGCAGGTCGCTGACATCACTGGTGACTCTGACTGCCCCGGTGGCAGCCTGTCCATCAAAAGCCAGGTCCTGGAACAGGATCCTGTCATCGAACGGGCCTTGGATTTCAAGGATCTGGCCCGGGGCCGGCCGGGTTGTCCCGAGTCCTGCCAAGTCCGGTTCCCCTTCGGCACTGACCAGGCCAGGGAAGGTTGTTTTGGCGGCAGCGGATGCCTGCGGGACGCTGCCGGCGCCGGGCGCGGGGGCAGATGTCCGACCACCCAGTACGGCGGAGGCAAGCACAGCCAGCGAGGCAGCAGCGAGGGCTGCCATCAGGAGAATCCAGGGTTTGCGGTTCATCGTGTCCCCTCCTGGGTATGCGGCGTCCGCGGGGTGTCCAATACCCGGATTGCGGCCATCCTGCAGTGGTAGTTCACGCTAATCTCAGCGCAGGACGCGCAGGGCCTGGCCCACGATGTCGAACAGGTCGGTGTTGTCCACGCTGCCCTGCAGCTGTTCCGCACCCCGCCCGTAGGCGTATATGGGCACGTCGGCGCCCGTGTGGTTTCCCGAGGCGTAGGACAGCCAAAGGCTGGCTTCCTTGGAACCGTCCTTGACGTCGGAGGGGTCATTGGGGGTCCGGAAGGTGGCCGGGCCGAAGTTCTTCGGATCCTCTGAACCTTCGCCGTTGATGATTCCGGTCGAGCGCTCCTCGTCTTTGAAGTTTCCGCCATTCCGGGTCGGGGTGGAACTGTTGGCGCTGTTCCCGAAATCGACGTTCGGTGGGGGCCCGGCTGCTTCCGCGTTCGTGAAGGAGCCCTTTTCAATAATGTTGAAACCACCCGTTTCGTGGTCTGCGGTCACAATAACCAGGGTGTTGCCGTCCCTTTTCGCGAAGTCCAGGGCAGCGGCAACGGCGTCGTCGAAGGCTTTGACTTCATCCAGTGTCTGGGCCGCGTCATTGTCGTGGGAGCGCTTGTCGATCAGGGCACCTTCAACCTGCAGGTAGAAACCCTTGCCGTTACTCTGGTCCTGGTTCAGCAGTTCGATGGCCTTCTGGGTCATCTCCTGCAGGGACGGCTCCTCCGCCTGGGGTTTGTCGGGGTTGTCCTTCTTGGCCTTTTCAAGGGTCAGGTTTCCGGTGTTGAACAGTCCAAAAACCTTTTCACCCGAGGCCCCGTTCAGGTCGGCGCGTGTGGCGGGGATCCGGCTCGACACAGATCCCAGGATCGAGTAGCCCTGCTCCTTCAACGCGGTTTCATCCTTGGCGTCAAACCGGGCCATGCCACCGCCGAAAATGACGTCGGCGGTGCCATTGCGGGCGATCTGGTCCGCGATCGGGGTGACCCGGACATCGCTGGTGGGCAACTTTTCGCCGGTGACATCGGTGTCCTGGCAAGCATCGGCGGAGTAGTCCGGTCCCTGGCAGCCGCGGGCGAGGACGTGGCTCATCTGCCCGGCGGGCGTTGCATCGGTCACTTCGGCAGTGGAAACGTTGCCTGTGCGGTAGCCGGCCTGTTTGGCCAACTCCATGATGGTCGGCACCACAACACCCTTGGCGTCCACGCCGATGGCAGTGTTATACGTTTTCACCCCCGAGGCGAAGGCTGTGGCCGCAGCCGGGGACGCGGTGACCAGCTCCGGCACGAAGCCGGCCTGCCCGGGCTGGCCGGAGTTCTTCTCCACGGAATAGGTGCTGACCGAACCGTGGGACGGGAGGCTTTCCATTACCAGCCTGCCCTCGGCACCGTAGTAGCGCTCCCTGGCCGCCGTGACATGGGAGCGGCCCATCCCGTCGCCCAGCAGATAGATGACATTCTTCGCCGGCGATTGAAGGGCTGCGGGCGCCGGCCTGGTGGCAGTGAACACCGCGTACGCCACCAGCGAGATCGCCAAGACCGCGCCAAGGACGATCCACACGATCCCGCGTATCTTCCTCGGAGGGCCATCGGACATGAGTGCAGCCGGAACGTATCTCATCAGCGGGTCCTTTCCCAGCCGGGGGCGGAAGTCGAAATCGGCATGGCCTGCGGTGAGAGAAGGCGGGTTCGTTGCGGGCCCGGGATACACACACCGGGTGCGGGACGAAACTGCTGGCGGATGGCTTCTTGGTTTCTCCTTCCAGCAGGCGCATCGTCGGTTACCAAAGAATCCCCCCCCTAGACGAGCTTGTAAGACCACCATAGGAAGCAGTGACGGCGGAAGGAAGGAAACGTTTCCATCCTTCCGATTTCTTCAGCCAATCTTGAGGTGCCGTGAACCGGGCCCAACGGCCCTGTTCCAGACCCGCACCGGACTCGTACCGTCAATCAAGGGGGACTCATCTTTCGAGCGAAAAGAGTCTGCGATGTATCTAACCCGACGCCAGTTGTTGCAGGCCGGTGCAGTCGCCGGCGCCGGCATCCTGGTCCACCCGGATGCCGCCCTGGCTGCCCGCACACTTGCCCGGCAGGCCGGTCCCCTGACGATGTTCTCCGAGCAGCTGCCCACGCTGGCCGAACTAGGGGTCCTCGATATGCGGGCGGGCGGCCAGACCGAACTATCCATGCTCAACGCCGAGCACAACTTCCATAGCCAGCTTGACCCCACGGACACGTTCGCCTACCGGGCTGCCGGCGCGTCACAAACGTACCTCGGGCCCGTCATCGTCGCCCAACGCGGCACCCCGTTCGCCCTCACTGTGCACAACCAGCTGGGAGAGCACCCGCTGGCATTCGCCGTCGACAATGAGCTGGTGCCGCCCGGCAGCGACGACGCCAACGCCCCGCGCACCTCGACCCACCTGCATGGCGGCAACACCAGGCCAGGGTCCGACGGCGGCCCGGAACAGGTCTTTTCCCCCGGCAGCTCCTACACCTACCATTACGACAACAACCAGGATGCCGCCGGGCTCTGGTACCACGACCATGCGCTGGGCATCACCCGCCTTAACGTCTACGCCGGGCTGGCCGGCGGCTACCTCATCCGGGACACCCCGGGGCCGTCCGGGACCGGAATCGACACCGGAGACGGAACCCACCTCCCGCCGCCCCCATACGAGGTGCCCCTGGTCATCCAGGACCGGATGTTCAATCCCGATGGATCCTTCGCCTACCCGCCCAATCCGGAGCTGACAACCAGCGACGGCACCCCACGGCCCTGGGCGCCGGAGTTTTTCGGGGATGTGGCAACGGTCAACGGAAAATGCTGGCCGAACCTGGACGTGGACCGGGGAAAGTACCGGTTCCGCGTGTACAACGGGTCCAACGCAAGGTTCTACAACCTCAAGTTCGTGGCGGGCGGAAACGCGCTCGCGTTCGCCCAGATCGGCACGGACGGGGGTCTCCTCGACGCCCCGGCAAAGCTCAACAAACTGGTCCTGGGCCCGGGCGAGCGGGCAGACCTTGTGGTGGACTTTGCCGGCCTGTCCGCCGGATCCAAGGTGGTCCTGGGCAACAATGCCCCCACCCCCTATCCGGACGGCCCGGTCTCGGCGAAGCAAGGCGGGGTTCCCCTCCGCGAAATCATGCAGTTCACCGTGCAAAGCCAGAAAGGCTACACGGCGCCGCTGCCGGCGAAGTTGCGGCCCCAGCCCATGACGAGGCTGGCAGGACTGCCCACGGCGGCCACCCGCCAGATGACCCTCGTGGAAGTTCTTAATGCCGCGGGCATCCCCATCATGGCCCTGTTGAACAACCGCCCCTTCCACACCACCGACATCACCGCCGTGCAGGGCGACACCCTTGAGGAGTGGGAGCTGATCAACACAACAGTGGACGCGCACCCCATCCACCTCCATTTCACCCAGTTCCAGGTCCTCGACCGCCAGCGTTTCGACGTCGGCAAATACCTTGCCGCCACCGGATACGTGGATCCTGCCACCGGGCTGGTGACGCCGGGCCAGGGCAGCAGCGTGCCGGTCACGCCGTTCCTGATGGGCCGCCCCAAGGCGGCACCGGCCAACGAGCGGGGCTGGAAGGACACCGTCGTGTCGATGCCGGGAGAAGTGACACGGATCAGTGTTCCATTTGGGGCGGGTGCAGCGGGTGGAGCACCCTTGGCCATCGGCTCCTCGTTCACTGGCGAGTACGTCTGGCACTGCCACATCCTCGAACACGAGGACAACGACATGATGCAGCGCTACGTCATCGAATGACGGTTGTCCCTCCAAGGCACCACCTTCACCACAACGCGGAAGGGAAAACGCACCACCTTTGTGCCCAGCATGTAGCTGCAGGCAACCCGATTAGTAGACCCCCTACAAAATGCCCGCAGTTCCGCACCAGTAACGTCGGCAGTACATTAGATTCCGCTTGTACAACCCCGACAGGACTGCCATGAGCAACACCGACACCGCCTTCAAGAATCCCGCCAGCACCGGGCGCCGCCGCTGGAACGCCACCGACCTTGGCCTGATCGCCGTCTTCGCCGCCCTGGTTGCCGGCGCAGCCCTGGTCCCCGGCCTGGCCGTGAACGGATTCGGCGTCCCCATCACTTTCCAGACGCTGGCCGTGATGCTGACCGGCCTGGTTCTTGGACCGGGACGGGCCTTCGCCGCCGTGGGACTCTACACCCTGCTGGGGCTCGCCGGCCTGCCCATCTTCAGCCAGGGCCGCAGCGGCCTGGGGATCCTCGCCGGCCCTTCAGCCGGCTACATCATCGCCTTCCCGATCGCTGCCTGCGTTGTGGGCTGGCTGGCCACCATCGTGATCCGGCGGACCACCAAGGCCAGGGCGCTGTGGTTCTTCCTCTCTGCCGCCGTCACCAGCGCCGTTGTGGTGCATTCCCTCGGCATCGCCGGGATCGCGCTGAACACCAAGGCCACGCTCGGGCAGGCTTTCCTGAGCGACCTGGTGTTCTACCCGGGTGACATGGTGAAGAACATCTTGGCCGCCGTCATCGCCGTCGCACTCCACCGCGCCTTCCCGGACATCCTGGTGCGCCGCGTCAGGCGCAGTGCCGCCCAGCCTGCCAGGGCATAAGGGACCCGCCATGCCCGCCGTGACCTTTGATAGCGTGACGGTCGCCGTCGAAACCGACAGCGCACCGGAATTGAAAGTCCTGCTCGAGGCCATAAGCCTGGAGCTCACCGAACAGCGGATCGGCGTCATCGGAGCCAACGGCTCCGGTAAGTCCACACTGCTCCGCCTGGTCAACGGCCTGGTCCAGCCGACGGTGGGCAAGGTCACGGTGGACGGCGCGGATACGGTCCGCGACGTCCGGACAGTGCGCCGGAACGTGGGTTTTGTCTTCACCGATCCGCTGTCCCAGCTGGTGATGCCCACCGGCCGGGAGGACGTGGAGCTGTCCCTGCGGCGCTCCGTCCGCAACGGTAAGGAGAGGCGGCAAGCGGCCGAAGCGGCCCTGGACCGGCTGGGCCTGCTGGAACTGGCGGACCAGAGCATCTACGAGCTGTCCGGCGGGGAACGGCAGCTCATGGCCCTGGCCGCAGTGCTCGCGGTGAACCCGTCGCTGCTGGTCCTCGATGAGCCGTCCACCCTCCTGGACCTCCGTAACCGTGAACTCCTGCGCAGGACCCTGGCAGGGCTGGACCAGCAGATCATCATGTCCACCCATGACCTTGAGCTGGCATTGGAGATGGACAGGGTGCTGGTCATCGAAAAGGGCGAGGTGGTGTTCGACGGCGGCGCGGCGCCGGCCGTCGACCACTACCGGACGTTGTGCCGCGACGGCTTGCCGGCGGGAAAACCGCGATGAGGGGCCACGGCTTCCTGCTGGCCAATTACGTGCCGGGACAGTCCTTCATCCACCGGGCACCCCTGGGGCTGAAGTTCCTCCTGGTCTTCGGCTGCGGCCTGGCCTCGTTCATTGTGGTGGACTGGCGGGTGTCGCTGGCAGTCCTGGCCGGGCTCTGCGGCTTGTTCCTCCTGACCGGAGCGGGCCTGAAAAAGCTCTGGGCCGCCATCCGGCCGCTCGCCGCCGTGCTGGCAGTCATCGGGGTGTTCCAGTGGTGGATGCTGGGAGCCCCGACGGCGGCGCGGATTATCCTGAACATCCTGGTCTGCGTCGTGGCTGCATCCCTGCTCACTGCCACCACTCCCGTGCAACGGCTCCTTGACGGAGTGGTCAGGGCAGCGGGCCCTTTCAAGCGCTTCGGCGCCGACCCCGAGCGGTTCGCCCTGACGATCGCCATCATGCTGCGGAGCATCCCCTACATCGCCGGCGCCTTCGCCGATGTCCGGGACTCCGCCCGGGCACGGGGGCTGGAGCGCAATCCGCGGGCCCTGATCCTCCCTGTTTTCATCACCTCGGTGGCGTTTGCGCGCCAGACAGGTGAGGCGCTCGCCGCCCGCGGCCTCGGGGAAGCGGAAGACTGACGCCCCCGCCGGGGCACCGCGCCTTAGAGTCGCTGGTATTCCAGCAGCGCAGCGGTGCCCATGCCGCCGGCGCTGCTGATCATCGCCAGCGCCAGGCTTCCCGGCGTTTCGGACCGGCGTGCCTGGGCGAGCAGGCGGGTCACCAGGACGGCACCGGACGCGCCGTAGGCGTGGCCCAGAGCCAGCGCGCCGCCGTCGAGGTTGGCCCGCTCAGCATCAATTCCCACCTGGTCCAGGCAGGCAAGCGTCTGCGACGCGAAGGCCTCGTTGAATTCCACCAGATCCACCTGGTCCGCTGACACCCCAGCGGCTGACAGAACGTCCCGTGCTGCGGCTGCGGCGCCGACGCCCAGCAGTTCAGGATCCACTCCAGCCGTCCCGCTGCCCAGCACCAGCACCCCGTCCACGGCGCCCAGGTTCCGTGCCCGTTGCAGGGACGTGATAACGACGGCGGATGCGGCGTCGGCGTCGAAGCAGGAGTTCCCTGCGGTGACAGTTCCCCCGTCAACGAAGGCGGCGGGGAACCGGGCCAGGACGGCGGCGTTGAGCCCCCGCCTGGGGCCATCGTCCGCACTGGCAGTCGCTGCGCCCGTATCCAGGGGGACCAGCTCGCCGTCGAACACCCCGGCGTCCCTGGCGGCAAGCGCCAGGCGGTGGCTGCGCAGGGCAAACGCGTCCTGGCGTTCCCGGCTGACGCCGAACTCCCGCGCCACGTTTTCGGCAGCCACGCCCATGTCCGGATCGCCGAAGCCGGCCGGCACAAACTGTGCCCGCGCGTAGAAGTCCGGCCCGCCGTCGTCGTTCCTGTAGGCGCGCAGCGGCGCTGTACTGGTGCTCTCCACTCCCCCGGCGAGGTACAGCGGGTTTCCGCCCGCAGCCACCAGCCGCGATGCCAGGACCACCGCGTCGAGTCCGGAGCCGCACTGGCGGTCCACGGTAATCCCCGGAACGCTGACGGGCAGCCCCGCCTCCAGCAGGGCGAGGCGTGCAACGTTTCCCCCGCCGCCCACGGCGTTGCCGATCACAACGTCGGCGACTCTGCCGGGCTCCACCCCCGTTCCCGCCAGGAGCTCCCGGAGCACGGGCGCGAGCAGTTCGTGGGCACGCAGGCCCCGGAGCGCACCGTTGGTGCGGCACACCGGGGTGCGGCGGGCGGCAATGATGACAGGCTGCCGGTCCGGGGGGAGCATCTCAGCTGTCAAGGCTGCGCACCCTGCGGTCCCGGGAAGCGATCCAGTCCAGCAGGAGGTTGCGGCTGACCTTGCCCCGGTCCGTGGTGGGGAGTTCGGACAGAAGGTAGTACTGGAGCGGGCGCTTGTCCCGGGCAAGGAGGTCCTCAAGCCCGGCACGGAGCTGGGTGGCCGTGATGCCGCCATGGGAGGGGACAACACCGGCCACGACCCGTTCCCCGCGCAGGTCGTCCGGCATTCCGGCCGCGACGGCGGCGGACACACCCGGCACCGCTGCCAGTGCCAGTTCCACCTCATGCGGGTAGACGTTCCTGCCTGAGGTGAGGATCATGTCCGCGCGGCGGCCCAGGATGTGCAGTTCCCCTTCGGCCAGGTATCCCTGGTCGCCCACCGTGAACCAGCCGTCAAAGGACTTCAGGGCCTCCCCGTCATCACCCCAGAGGTAGCCGTTGCTGACCATGGCGCTGCGGACGCAGATGTTTCCGGCCTCCCCGTCGGGCAGCGGCTGCCCCGAGTCATCGAGGATCCGCACGTCCACACCCGGAAACGCCCGGCCGATCCCCGTTCCACCCAGTACGGCGAGCTGGCTGGCGGCCAGCCCCGCCCCTGAGACGAAACTCAGCTCGGAAGCGCCGTAGTACTCGAAGATGGTGGCATTCGGGGCCCAGCGGCGGGCAGCCTCAAGGGTCCTTGAGTCCAGCTTCGAGCCGGCACAAATGATGCTCCGGACGCCGGAGGCATCCACGCATCCGGTCAGGCCGCGCTCGCTGAGCATCCGCAGCATGGTGGGTACCAGCACCAGCCGGGTGACGCGGTCGTGGGTGATGGCGGCATGGACGTCGCCCACGTCAAAGCTTTCAAGGGTCTGGAATTCCGAACCAGCGTAGAGGCATTCAGCCAGCGCGTACAGGTTGAGGCTGGCGGCAAGGGGGCCCGGCGCCAGGGTCACATCGTCCGCACGGAGCCCGAAGAATTCGATGGAGGCCTCAAAGGATTCCTGCCAGGACCGCCGGGACCGCGTGAAAGCTTTTGGAATCGACGTGGTACCGGACGTGAGCCCGATGAGGAAGGTGGACCCGGGATCGCCGTCCGTGAGCTCGTCATCCGGGGATACCGCCGCGGGTTGGGCGCAGGCGTCCACGCGCCGCTTCAGGTCCTCCTGCAGCGGGCCCGGCCAGGCAGGATCGAGGACGGCGCATTGGCGGCCCGCGGCCACGGCCGCGGCAAATTTTGCCGCGAAGTCAACCGAGTTGGCCTCGCACAAGGAGGTCACGGATTTGGTGTGGGGTACCAGTGCCGCAGCGGAGTCCCGGAGCTCCGCCCAGGAGAGGCGGCGCCCGGCAATTACGACGGCGGTGTCGTGGGGCCGTTCCTCGGCCCAGCGCTGGATTCTGTTCAGGAAAGGCATCGGATCAACTTTACCGGCCGGCACCGGTTGAGCTTCTGGTCCGCGGGTATTGTGACTTTATGAGTTTCAACGACAATGTGCAGCTGGATCCCTCCCAGGTCCAGGACCGGCGAGGCATGGGCCGCGGAGTAAAAGTGGGCGGCGGGATCGGCGGTGGCCTCATCCTGCTCATCGCGGCACTCCTGGGTGTCAATCCACAGTTGCTGGAAGGCCTGGCCGGCGCCGGTCAGGAGCCGCAGAGCCAGGGTACGGCGCCCGCCTGCCTGACAGGAGCGGACGCGGATGCCCGGGTGGACTGCCGCATTACCGGCACCGTGAACAGCCTGAACGCCTTCTGGCCCGCCTACCTGCAGCAGTACAACGTGCAGTACCCGCAGCCGGAGACCGTGATCTTTGAGCAGGGTGTCAGCACCGGTTGCGGCACGGCCTCCAGTGCTGTTGGACCCTTCTACTGCCCCACCGACACCACCGCGTACTTCGACCCCGGATTCTTCCAGGAGCTGGTGGACAGGTTCGGCTCCTCGGGCGGACCCCTGGCGCAGGAATATGTGGTGGCCCACGAGTTCGGGCACCACATCCAGAACGTACTGGGAAACCTCGACCAGGCCCAGCAGGATCCCCAGGGACCTGAATCAGGCGCCGTGCGCGTGGAACTGCAGGCCGACTGCTACGCGGGCCTCTGGGCCAAGCATGCATCAACCCAGCCCGGGCCCGACGGCCAGCCGTTCCTGGAACCCCTCACCCAGCAGGACCTGAACGACGCCCTGTCCGCCGCCTCCGCTGTTGGTGACGACCGGATCCAGGAAGCGGCCACCGGGCGGGTCTCCCCCGAAGCGTGGACCCACGGCTCCAGCGAACAGCGCCAGCGCTGGTTCTACACGGGCTACGAAACCGGCGACATCAACCAGTGCGACACGTTCTCGGCACCGACGTTGTAATCCGCCAAAGCCTCCCGCATTAAACGACGACGGGCACCTTTCCTGCGAAAGGTGCCCGTCGTCGTCGTACTGCTAGATGTTGAAGCCGAGGGCCCGCATCTGGTCCTTGCCGTCGTCGGTGATCCGTTCCGGACCCCATGGCGGCATCCAGACCCAGTTGAGGCGCCAGTCGTCAACAACGCCGTCCAGGGCCTTGCCCACCTGCTCCTCGAGCACGTCGGTGAGCGGGCAGGCCGCGGTGGTCAGCGTCATGTCGATCAGCAGTGCGCCGTCGTCGTCCGAGTACTTCAGGCCGTACAGCAGGCCCAGGTCAACGATGTTGACGCCGAGTTCGGGGTCGATGACATCCTTCAGCGCCTCCTCGACGTCCTCAAGGCTCGTGCGTGCCGTGTTGATTTCGGTCATGGCGGGTGTCCTTACTAGGCCTGCGCCACGGCGGGTGCAGCGGCTGCGCCGGCACCCTTGGCGTAGCGGTCGTAGCCTTCTTCTTCGAGGCGGTCGGCAAGCTCCGGGCCGCCTTCCTCAACAACCTGGCCGTCCACGAACACGTGCACGAAGTCAGGCTTGATGTAGCGCAGGATGCGGGTGTAGTGCGTGATGAGCAGGGTGCCCATCTTGCCTTCGGCGTGAGCGCGGTTGACGCCCTCGGAAACAACCTTGAGCGCGTCAACGTCCAGGCCGGAGTCGGTCTCGTCCAGGATGGCGAACTTGGGCTTGAAGAGTTCCAGCTGGAGGATTTCCACCCGCTTCTTCTCACCGCCGGAGAAGCCCTCGTTGACGTTGCGCTGGGCGAAGTCGGCATCGATGCGCAGCTGTTCCATGGCAGCCTTGACGTCCTTGGTCCAGGTGCGGAGCTTGGGGGCTTCGCCGTCGATGGCGGTCTTGGCGGTGCGCAGGAAGTTGGTCATGCTCACGCCGGGGACCTCCACCGGGTACTGCATGGCAAGGAAGACGCCGGCGCGGGCACGCTCGTCAACGCTCATTTCCAGGACGTCTTCGCCGTCCAGGGTGATGGTGCCGCTGGTGACGTTGTAGCGCGGGTGGCCTGCGATGGTGGAGGCCAGCGTGGACTTGCCGGAGCCGTTGGGGCCCATGATGGCGTGGGTTTCGCCGGTCCGGATGGTCAGGCTGACGCCCTTCAGGATTTCCTTGGTGCCCTGCTCCGTCTCAATGCTGACGTGCAGGTCCTTGATCTCAAGAGTAGACATGTGTCTTGTTCTCCTCTGCACCGGGCCTGGGCGGCGGCGGTGCGGTCTCTGTCTGGAAGTTGGTTCGTAATTCTGTGGTGCTAGCTGAAGTTGGGAGCCTCGGCGCCGTTGAGGACATTGGTGACGTCCACGTAGACCTCGTCCCCGACGATCTCGACGGCGAACACCGGGACCGGATCGTAGGCCGGGAGCTGCAGCGGTTCACCGCTGCGCAGGTCGAACTGGGAGCCGTGGCCCCAGCACTCGATGGCGCAGCCCTCCACCTCGCCCTCGGACAGCGAAATGTCCGCGTGCGAGCAGGTGTCGCCAATCGCGTGGATCTCCCCCATGGAGTCCTTGACGATCGCCACGGGGTAGTCATCAATCAGGATCCGCAGCGCCTGCTTCAGCTGGATTTCATCCGCCTTGCAGACAAGCTCGCCCTTTGGCTGGTCAGTCATGTGTAACCGTGCTCCGTGCCTTCTAGTTGTCCGTCAGAGCGAGTTCGTGCTCAACAGCCTCGGTCAGCCGTTCCTCGATGGAGGGGACCTTGATCTGCTGGATGATCTCGTTCAGGAAGCCGCGGACCACCAGGCGGCGGGCAACATCCTCAGGGATGCCGCGGGCCATGAGGTAGAACAGGTGCTCGTCATCCATTCGGCCGGTGGCGCTGGCGTGGCCTGCACCCTCGATCAGCCCGGTCTCGATTTCGAGGTTGGGCACGGAGTCGGCACGGGCACCGTCTGTCAGCAGCAGGTTGCGGTTGGCCTCGTACGTATCGGTGCCTTCGGCTTCCTTGCGGATCAGGACGTCGCCAACCCACACCGCGTGGGCGTTGCGGCCCTGCAGTGCACCCTTGTAGAGCACGTTGGACTTGCAGTTGGCCACGGCGTGGTCAACGAACAGGCGCTGCTCCAGGTGCTGCCCGGCGTCGGCGAAGTACAGGCCGAACATTTCGGCCTCGCCGCCGGGGGCGGTGAAACGGGCCGACGGCGTAACGCGGACCAGGTCGCCGCCCAGGCTCACCATGACGTGCTTGAGCTTGGCGTCGCGGCCGATCTTCGCCTGCTGGGAGGAGGCGTGGACGGCGTCGTCGTTCCATTCCTGGAGCGTGATGACGGTCAGGCTGGCGCCGTCTTCCACGATGATCTCCACGTTTTCGGAGACGATGGCGGAGCCCCGGTGGTTCAGGACAACAACTGCCTTGGAGAACTTCTCCGCAACAATCACCAGGTGCTGGGCAGCCGGGTCCAGTGAGGTGCCTTCAAGGTCGACGCTGACTTCCGTGAGCGCTTCGAACTCGGAAGGGATGGTCACCACGGTGGCGCCGGCAAAGTTCTCCCAGGCGTTGGCGGAGACGCGGTCCTCGGGAATACCCGCGGTGCCGATGCGGCGGTCGTCGCGGCCGACGCTCTCCACGGTGACTTCCTCCGGCCCGGTGACCACGACGGTGGGTGCCGCGCCGGACAGGACCTCGGAGTGCAGCCCGCGGAGCCGCTTGAGCGGGGTGAAGCGCCAGTCTTCCTCCATGCCGGTGAGCGGCTTGAAGTCGGCAAGCTTGTAGGACGTCAGGCGGCCGGCGCGCGAGCTGTCCGGAACACCGACGCCGCCGCCGTGCGAGTGGCTTTTCGCCGCAGCGCCGGCCAGCGGGGCCTTGGCGCCTGCCGCGTTGATGGGCGAGAGGCTTTCGCCTTCTTCGGTGAAGCCGTCGATGAACGGCTGGGCTGAAGGCGCGCCGATGCGAGCCTTTTCAGTAGTGATTTCAGTCATCGTTATCCGACGGACCCTTCCATCTGCAGTTCAATCAGGCGGTTCAGCTCAAGTGCGTACTCCATGGGGAGCTCGCGGGCAATCGGCTCGATGAAGCCGCGGACGATCATCGCCATGGCCTCGTCTTCGCGCATGCCGCGGGACATCAGGTAGAAGAGCTGCTCTTCGCTGACCCGGGAAACAGTTGCCTCGTGGCCCATCACAACGTCATCCTCGCGGATGTCGATGTACGGGTAGGTGTCCGAGCGGCTGATCGTGTCAACGAGCAGCGCGTCGCAGCGGACAGTGTTGGCCGAGTGCTTGGCGCCTTCGCGGACCTGCACGAGGCCGCGGTACGCCGCACGTCCACCGCCACGGGCCACGGACTTGGAAATGATGGAGCTCTTGGTGTTGGGCGCAATGTGCACCATCTTCGAGCCGGTGTCCTGGTGCTGGCCTTCGCCGGCGAACGCGATGGACAGCGTCTCACCCTTGGCGTGCTCGCCGACGAGGTAGACGGCAGGGTACTTCATGGTCACCTTGGAGCCGATGTTGCCGTCGACCCATTCCATGGTGGCGCCCTCTTCGCAGATGGCACGCTTGGTCACCAGGTTGTACACGTTGTTGGACCAGTTCTGGATGGTGGTGTAGCGGACGCGGGCGCCCTTCTTCACGATGATCTCCACCACGGCGGAGTGCAGCGAGTCCGAGGTGTAGATCGGCGCGGTGCAGCCTTCGATGTAGTGGACGTAGGAGTCCTCGTCCGCGATGATCAGGGTCCGCTCGAACTGGCCCATGTTTTCCGTGTTGATGCGGAAGTATGCCTGCAGCGGGATGTCCACGTGGACGCCCTTGGGGACGTAGACGAAGGAGCCGCCGGACCAGACGGAGGTGTTCAGCGACGCGAACTTGTTGTCGCCCACGGGGATCACCGTGCCGAAGTACTCCTGGAAGATCTCGGGGTGTTCCTTGAGCGCGGTGTCGGTGTCCAGGAAGATGACACCCTGCCGCTCAAGGTCCTCGCGCAGCTGGTGGTACACCACCTCGGACTCGTACTGGGCGGCGACGCCGGATACCAGGCGCTGCTTTTCAGCTTCGGGGATGCCCAGCTTGTCGTAGGTGTTCTTGATGTCCTCGGGCAGGTCTTCCCACGTGGCAGCCTGCTTCTCCGTGGAGCGGACGAAGTACTTGATGTTGTCGAAGTCGATGCCGGAAAGGTCCGCGCCCCAGGTGGGCATGGGCTTGCGGTCGAAGTACTTCAGGCCTTTGAGGCGGAGGTCAAGCATCCACTCCGGCTCGCTCTTCTTGGCCGAAATGTCCCGGACCACTTCTTCGTTGAGCCCACGGCGTGCGTTGGCGCCGGCGTCGTTCTTGTCGGCCCAGCCGTACTCGTAGTTGCCGATGCCGTGAAGCTCGGGATTCTTCTCGAGAATCTCCGAGATCACAGTGTTTTCGGCTACTGCTTTCTCTGATAGTTGGTCCGTCATCACGGCCTTTCTTGCTGATGGTTGTTTACTTCAGTCAGGCTGGCGGGGGCTGCCGGGGGCGTTGGGGGCCCTCCGGCAGACAGCCGGCCTGTGGGTATGTGGGTGGTGCAGACGTGGCCGCCGCGGGCCAGGGTGGAAAGCCGGCGCACGTCAACGCCCACCAGCCTGGAGAACACTTCGGTTTCCACGTCGCAGAACACGGGGAAGCGGGCGGCGAGCTGCTGGATGGGGCAGTGGCCCTGGCAGAGCTGGACGCTGGAAAGCGCGGCGGGCAGCGGAGCCTTGGCTTCGATGGAGGCGGCCGAGGCCACGAAATTGTCGCGGCTCAGGGCGTCCGCCAGGGCCTTGGCGCGGTCGGTGATGTCCGGGCCGGCCTGGTCGATTTCCGGGGCGTAGCGGCGTTCCATGTCAGCGAAACGCTCGACGGCGAAGGCCCGCACGGCGTCCGGCCCTGCAACCTTCTGGAGCTGCTGGAGGGCGAGGGCGGCAATGTCGAGGTAGTCGTTGCCGAGGCTTGACTGGCCCTGGGAGCTGAGCACGTAGCGGCGTGCCGGGCGGCCTGCACCGCTGCCGGACTTTGCCACCCGCTTGACCTCGATGACGCCAGCACGGGACAGGTGGTCCAGGTGCCTGCGGACGGCGGCCGGCGTGAATCCCAGGAGGTCTCCCAGTTCGGCGGCGCTGACGGGTCCGTGTTCCAGGACGGCCGCGAGGACGCGGTCGCGCGTGCGCTCGTCGGCGTCAGCCACCGGCCCGGCGGGCATGGCGCCGCGTTCCGCTGTGACAGCGGAGGCCCCGTGCCGGGCGACAGGCACAGCAGTGGCGTTGGTCATGGAATACACAACACAATAGTGTCGTAATTTAGTCCCGCATTCCAGTAAGGCGAGGCTGGCCTGTGCTGAACCCCACCTTTTGAGTTTTTGTCCAGATGTGCAGGCTTCACCGGCCGTGCACCCTGCGCATCTGGACAAAAACTCCCGGATGCGGGCGGAACTCAAGGAGGACTGCCCGCAATACTACTTCCCGTAGAATACTGGGGTGCGATCGCCCCTGTCCCCCGTCCTGTCCATCAACGGGCTCGTTAAAGATGTAGGCCCGCTCTCCAGCATGGACGGAAGAATGCTCCGGGTGGTGAGCGGGGTCTCACTCTCGGCCGAGCGCGGGCAGGTCACAGCGCTGCTGGGCGCCAACGGCGCAGGAAAAACCACCACCCTGGAATGCGCCCAGGGCCTCCAGAAGCGCAGCGGCGGGAGCATCTCGCTGCTCGGCCAGGACCCGGCAACGGCCGGGGCGGAGCTGCGCTCCCGCGTAGGCGTAATGCTTCAGGACGGCGGCCTCCCGCCGTCGGCAAGGCCTGCCCCCCTGCTGCGGCACATTGCCGGACTGTACGCACACCCGTGGCCCGTGGACGACCTCATCCAAAGGCTCGGCATCGACACCTTCAGCCGGTCCACCGTCCGCCGGCTTTCAGGGGGGCAAAAGCAACGCCTGGCCCTCGCCGCCGCCCTGGTCGGAAGGCCGGAGGTACTCTTCCTCGACGAACCCAGCGCAGGCCTGGATCCGCAGTCCCGACAACTGGTGTTCGAGCTGATCGGCGAGCTGCGCGATTCGGGGATGGGAATCATCCTCACCACGCACCTGATGGATGACGCCCAGCGGCTGGCGGACTACGTCTACATCATTGACGGTGGCCGCAATGTCGCCGAGGGAACAGTCCAAGAACTGCTGCAGCGCGGACCCGCCGTGGACGCCGGCACGGACCACGTGCGCACCCTCACCTTCGATGCGAAGCCGGGACTGGACCTGGCCGGAGTGCTGCCCGCCGACGTCGTGGTCCTGGAGGAGCGGGCCGGAAGCTACACCGCCACAGGCACCCTGACTCCCCGGCACCTTGCCACGCTCGCCGAATGGTGGGCAGCGCACGACGTCATGCCCGCCGCCATGTCCTTGCAGGCCCGCAGCCTTGAGGACGTCTTTCTGGACATCTCGGGAAAGGACATCCGATGAACCCGACCCCCGCGGGTACCGCTGCCGGGGCCGGTGCGCCCGCCCGGCAGCAGCCCGCATCCCTGCTCCGGCGCATCCTTTTGCAGGGCAAATACGAGTCGCTGGCGATGCTGCGGAACGGCGAGCAGCTGATCCTCGCTGTGGTGCTGCCGCTGCTGGCGCTGGTTGGCCTGACGGTGACCCCGTTCCTGGACGGCCTGGGGCCGAGCCGCATCGACGTGGCGGTCCCGGGGATCCTGGCCCTCTGCGCCATGTCCACAGCCTTTACGGGGCAGGGCATCGCCACAGGATTCGACCGCCGGTACGGTGTGCTGCGTTTCCTGTCCACAACTCCCCTGGGCCGGGGCGGGCTGATCGCCGGCAAGGTGCTTTCCGTGCTGGCGGTGCTCTGCCTGCAGGTTGCCGTGGTGGCTACGGTCGGGTTTACCCTCGGATGGCAGCCGACGGCGGCCGGCTGGGTTCCCGGACTGCTCCTCCTCGCGCTGGGCGCGACGGCCTTTACCGCCCTGGGGCTGCTGGTGGCCGGGACCGTCCGACCCGAAGCAACCCTGGCAATCACCAACCTGCTCTGGATCCTCCTCGGGGCCCTTGGCGGGATCGTGATTCCTGCGGAACGCCTGCCCTCCGCGGCCCAGCAGATCGTTGGACTCCTGCCCTCGGGTGCACTCGGTGAAGCCCTGCGGGACGCCTTCCTGCACGGTGCGCTGAATGGCGCCGCCTCCCTCATACTGGTGCTCTGGACAGTTATTGCCGGGGCCGCAGCAATCCGTTGGTTCAAGTGGAATTGAGATACTCGTGAGCACCGCCTTCCGCCTTCCCCAGTTCGCCGGCCGCCTCGCGTCGCGGCTGCCCCGCACCGTGGACGCAAGTGTTCGGCGCCTGGCCGTGGCCTCCCTGATCGGGCAGACCATGCTGGTGCTGACCGGCGGAGCCGTCCGGCTGACCTCCTCCGGGCTGGGCTGCCCCACCTGGCCCCGCTGCACGGACACGTCCCTGGTGAACACGCCCGAGATGGGAATCCACGGGTTCATCGAGTTCGGCAACCGCCTCCTCACCTTCGCCCTGGCAGCCGTCGCCGCGCTGATGCTGGTGTACCTGTGGAACCTCCGCAAGGAGCGCCGCGACCTCTTCCTGCTGGCGCTGGGCCTGCTGGCCAGCATCCCCGCCCAGGCCGTGATCGGCGGCATCACCGTCCTCACCAACCTCAACCCCTGGGTGGTGGGCCTCCACTTCCTGGTCTCCATGGCACTGGTGGTGCTTGCCACGCTGCTGGTCAACCGGGCGTTCGGCCGGACCGGCCGGTTCCGCACTGTCTCCCTCGCCACCCTGCCGGGGGTCATGCGCCCGGTGACGGCCGCCGTCGCGCTTTTTTCCGCCCTCGCCGTCATGCTGGGCGTGGTGGTCACCGGAGCCGGTCCGCACGCAGGGGACGCTGATGCACCGCGCAACGGGCTGGACTGGGACCTGTTCTCGCACATCCACGCCGTCCCGGCCTACCTGGTGACCGCAGGAACCTTGGTTGCGCTTGCGCTGGTTCTGCTGCGGCGGATCACAGGCCCCATCCGGACGGCGGTCCTGGGCCTCCTCGGCGTGACTGTGCTGCAGGCAGTCATCGGTTTCACCCAGTACTACAACGGCATCCCGGCCCTGCTGGTGGCAGCCCACATGCTCGGCGCCGCCATGCTCATGGGCGCTGCAACAAACGCCTGGGACATCGCCAAGTCAAGCCCCGTGGCCTGACCCCGCTCCCCTGACAAGGGCGCCCCGGTTCGTGTGAACCGGGGCGCCCTTTTGCGTATCTGCTGATGCCGCGCTCAGCCCGCCGGTGCGTGGGCCGTGGACATCCCCGCAGCCTGTTCCGGGTCCAGGAACTCAATGCCCGCCTGGCGCACAAGCACCACACGGGCCGTGGCGATGTCGTAAAAGAGCCCCGTTGCCTGGACACGGCCGTCGGCCAGGGCGGGACCTGCCACCGGATGGCTTTCCAGCTTGGCCAGCTGGACCGCGACGTTGACCATGCCCAACTGGTCCACCCGGCAATACCCGGCGGCAGCGGCACTGGCGGCCACCGGATGGTCCGCCAGCAATTCGAGGTAGCTGGGGCGGGCATGGTCCAGCCAGGCGTCAAAACCGGTACCAAGTCCGGGGTTGCCCGCACCTTCGGCATCGGCGATGACGGCCTTCATGGCTCCACAGTTCGAATGCCCGCAGATCACGACTGAGTCCACCTCCAGGCCCTTCAGGGCAAAGGAGAGTGCCGAGTCGATCGACGCGTCCTGGCCGTCATGGCACACCACGTTGCCGATGTTGCGCAACGTCAGCAGGTCGCCTGGACCACTGCTGGTAATCAGGTTGGGGTTCACGCGCGAGTCCACGCAAGCCACGAACAGGGTGTCCGGGTTTTGCCCGTCCGCCAGATCCTGGACCAGCGGCCGGACCTTGTCAGCGAAGCGGCGGTGGTACTTATTGATGCCCAGCAGGACCGGTGATGGCGGCTGCGTGCTTGGTCCTTCATCTCCCACTGCCAGTTCGTTCGGGGCGGGCTGCCACGAGGTCCTGGGCGGAAGCGGTAGCTCCTGCGCTTCCTGGCGCTTCGGGGCCCGGTCCGCCGCGTCCTGGAACAGGGTGTTCCCGTGATGTTCAAGGAGGACAGCACCGCCGGCGGCCTGGTACTGCTGCTGCCACGCGAGCAGGGCCTCACGGAACGCATGGTCCACGTAGTCCGCGTTGAGCTCCACAAGCACGTGTTCGCCGGCCGGGACCGAGTGCAGCACGCGGTTGAGCCGCGGCAGGGCGAAGAAGCTGCACGAACCGCCGATGGTTACCCGCCAGGACCTGGACGGCGGAATAGGCGCCTGCGCGTGGACTGTTGCCCGCAGCACGCGCCACAGCACACTGGCCGCCGCGAGTGCCAGGCCGATCATGACGCCTTCCAGCAGGTTCAGGAAAACCACGCACAGCAGGGTCGCGGCATAGATCAGCAGGTCACCCGTCCGGAGGCTGGTGCGGATGTCCGCCACTTTGATCAAGCGGGCGCCGATGACCACCAGGAGTCCTGCGAGGACGGACAGCGGGATCAGCTGGATCAGCCCTGCGAAGAGTGCAGAGAAGGCCAGCACCCAAACTCCGTGCAGGATGGCGGAGGCCCGGGTCACGGCACCGGCCTCCACATTGGTGGCGCTGCGCACGATCACCCCGGTGACGGGCAGCCCGCCCAGCGATCCGGAGACGATATTGGCAGCACCCTGCCCCACGAGCTCGCGGTTCAGGTTGGTCCGAGGCCCGTGCTGCATTTTGTCCACGGCGACGGCGGACAGCAGGGACTCGATGCTGGCGATCAGCGCCATCGTCAGGACGGCGAACGCTGCTGCCCGCCAGCTGCCGTCCGGCAACTGCGGCAACGCGACGGCGTCGAGGATTGAACCGGTGAAGGAGATGCGTTCAACGGCAGGGGCGAATGCCACCGACAGTGCCGTGCCGGCAGCGACGGCGGCCAGCGGCCCCGGGACACGGCGCACCGCGGCGGGCAGGTACTTCCAGCCCAGGAGGATACCGACGACGGTAAGGCCCAGGAGGGCTGCGTGCAGTTCGACGCCGGTGATGGCTGCGGGCAGGGCCCCGAGGTTCTCGAGGGCCGAGCCGGCCGGCTGCGACCCGAGCAGGACGTGGACCTGCTGCAGGATGATGGTGACCCCGATCCCGGCCAGCATGGCTTTGACCACCACCGGCGAGACGGCAAGCGCGGCGCGTCCCACGCGGCTGATGCCCAGCAGCATCTGGACGACGCCGGCGGCTGCGGTGATCGCACAGGTCACCTGCCAGCCGAACTCCTGGACAATGCCGGCGACGACGACGGTCAGGCCGGCGGCCGGACCACTCACCTGCAGCGGCGACCCGCCCAGGCTGCCGGCCACGATGCCGCCGACTGCGGCAGCGATGAGGCCGGCCATGACGGGGGCGCCGGAGGCCGCGGCGATTCCCAGCGACAGTGGCAGGGCAACGAGGAACACCACCAGCGAAGCAGGCACGTCGGCCCCAAGATGGGCCAGGAATCCCGGCCGGCGGAACCCGTATCGGTTGCCTGCGCCAGCCGGCGGCGGGCTGTGGTTTGGGGCTTCAGCTGTTGCTGGGTGCGGTGGTTGTGCCATGGAACTTCCTTTGCTTGGGAGCGGGACCAGTCCACCCTAACCACACAGTCACGAGCCATGACAGGCGAAAGTGACCAATATGACACTGTTGTCATAAATGCAGGGGCGCCTATTTCCCCGGCACCCTGTCACATCCGGGCCCACAGAAAAAACCTCCCCCGGCCGCGGCCGGGGGAGGTTCAAATGTGCAGGATTGTGGAGTCAGCCTGCCATGACGGCGGGCCCGATGAACGGGTCCACAGCCAGGGCGATAAACAGGAGGGTGAGGTAGCTGATGGAACCGTGGAACACCTTCATGGCCCGCTTGTCCGAGATGTCCTCACGCTGCGCCCTGTTGTAGAGCGCGTGTGACTCGTAGAGGAACCAAGCGCCCGCAAGGACGGCAGTGACGGTGTAGACCCATCCGGCTCCGCCGGCGGGAACCATGAGCAGCGAACAGGCCACCATGGCCCAGGCGTAGAGGACCACCTGCACCGAGACCACCTTGGCGCCGGCGATGGCGCCGAGCATGGGGACCTTGGCGTTGCGGTAGTCCTCGCCGTAGCGCATGGACAGCGGCCAGTAGTGCGGGGGCGTCCAGAGGAAAATCACCATAAAGAGGATGACGGCCGGCCATTCCACCGAGTTGGTGACTGCCGCCCAGGCAATCAGCACAGGGAAGCAGCCCGCGGCCCCGCCCCACACGATGTTTTGCGCGGTCCGGCGCTTGAGGATGATCGTGTAGATCACCACGTAGAAGAAGATTGCCGCCAAGCCGAGCCAGGCGGACAGGGGGTTGGCGCCGAACCAGAGGATCGCAATGGCGGCGGCACCCAGGAGCCAGGAGAAGATGAGTGCTTCGCGCGGCGTGACCTCACCGGTGACCAGCGGGCGGTTCTCGGTGCGGTGCATCAGTTTGTCGATGTCGCGGTCGATGTAGCAGTTGAAGGCTCCGGCACTGCCGGCTGCGAAGGCGCCGCCAACCAGTGTGGCCAGGATGAGCCCGATGGACGGAAAGCCGCGCTCTGCGTAAATCATGGTGGGCAGCGTGCTGACCAGGAGCAGTTCAATGACCCGGGGCTTGGTGAGGGCGAGATACGCCTTTGCCTTACGGGCGATCCCGGGCCGCGAAGCCCGTGATGCGTTCAGCGTCGTATCTGTTGTGCTCACGGTGGCAGTCACCCGTTCTGTTGGCAGTTCTGTCTGGCTGTCCAGCTGTGTGGTCCGGCCCCGCCCCAAAACCGGGCGCCCGCGGAACAGTGATCCACGCAACAGCGGGAGTCCGGGCGGCTGGCAAGTGTCCCCCAGCCCGGCGCTGGCCTCCGAATATCATACCGCGCCGGCCTCCACGCCACCGCCGGTCCGCCGACACCGGCAATCGGCACCCGCCAGGCCTTCTGTTGGTGGTGGTGATCGCTCGCGCGCCAATTCGAGCAGATTAACTCAACCTCACTTCAGACGCATTCACATAAGCGGAAATTGCGTCCAAAACGTGAGATTTGGGCCGCCCGGAGAATGGAATAGAGCTAAGCTGTCACCAGATCAGCACGCAGCAAGGAAGCGGTGGAAAACGCATTCCCAACTGCCAGTGGCTGAGTGAAAGATCAACGTTTCGATGGTGAACGGCTGGTACACACCGCAGCGGGCGCCACACGGCGTGCCTTCATGCGGATCCGGTGTGCCGCCTGCCATCAGCACAGAGAGGGGCCCGGTTTTCGTGCCACATTTGGAAGAGCAAGAACTGTCCTGGACCAGCCTGGACCAGCGTGCGGTGGACACTGTCCGCGTGCTGGCCGCGGACGCGGTGGAGAAGGTTGGCAACGGCCACCCCGGAACGGCCATGAGCCTGGCGCCGGCCGCGTACCTTCTTTTCCAGAAGCTGATGCGCCATGACCCACGGAATCCCGACTGGCTGGGCCGTGACCGCTTTGTCCTGTCCCCGGGCCACACTTCCCTGACGCTGTACATCCAGCTGTTCCTGTCCGGCTACGGCCTGGAACTGAAGGACCTCGAGGCCCTCCGCACCTGGGATTCGCTGACGCCGGGCCACCCTGAGTACAAGCACACCGCCGGCGTCGAGATCACCACGGGCCCGCTGGGCCAGGGCCTTGCGTCGTCCGTTGGGTTCGCCTACTCCCAGCGCCGTATGCGCGGCCTGTTCGACGCCGATGCTGCCGCCGGCACCAGCCCCTTCGACCACACCATCTGGGTCATCGCGTCCGACGGCGACCTCCAGGAAGGCGTCACGGCAGAGGCTTCCTCGCTCGCCGGCCACCAGGAACTCGGCAACCTCGTGGTGATTTACGACGAGAACCACATCTCCATCGAGGACGATACCGACATCGCCTTCACCGAGGATGTCCTGAAGCGCTACGAGGCCTACGGCTGGCACGTCCAGCGCGTTGACTGGACCAAGACCGGCGAATACAAGGAAGACGTCCAGGAGCTCTACTCGGCGCTCCTTGCAGCCAAGGCTGAGACGTCCAAGCCCTCCATCGTTTCGCTGCGCACCATCATCGGCTACCCTGCGCCCAAGAAGCAGAACACCGGCAAGATCCACGGTTCCGCCCTTGGTGCCGAGGAAGTGGCAGCCCTCAAGGAGGTCCTCGGCTTCGACCCCGCCAAGTCCTTCGATATCGACCAGGACGTTCTTGCCCACGCCCGTGCGGTGGTGGACAGGGGTGCTGCCGCCCGCAAGGAATGGGAAGAGTCCTTCAACGCCTGGCAGGCTGCCAACCCCACCGGCGCCGAGCTGCTGCAGCGCATCGAGGCCAAGGAACTTCCCGACGGCGTCGACGCAGCCCTTCCGGTCTTCCCGGCCGGCAAGGACGTCTCCACCCGCGCGGCCTCCGGCAAGGTCCTGAACGCACTGGGCCCCGTCCTCCCCGAACTCTGGGGCGGTTCCGCTGACCTTGCGGAGTCGAACAACACCACCATCGAGGGCTCGCCGTCGTTCGTTCCGGCCTCCAAGCAGACCGACGCCTGGTCCGGCAACCCGTACGGCCGCGTGCTGCACTTCGGCATCCGCGAGCACGCAGCGGCCTCCATCGTGAACGGCATCAGCCTGCACGGACGGACCCGCGCATTCTCCGGCACGTTCCTGATCTTCAGCGACTACCAGCGCCCCGCCATCCGCCTCGGCGCCCTCATGGGTGTTCCGTCGCTGTACGTCTGGACGCACGACTCCATCGGCCTCGGCGAAGACGGCCCCACCCACCAGCCGGTGGAACAGCTCGCTTCCCTGCGCGCCATCGTGGGCCTGGACGTTGTCCGCCCCGGTGACGCCAACGAGGTAGCCGTCGCCTGGAAGACCATGCTGGAGAACCACAGCAACCCTGCCGGCATCGTGCTGACCCGCCAGAACATCCCCACCTGGGAGCGCGGTGACGGCGAGGCCGACGGCGACACCTTCGGTTCCGTTGCCGGCGTCGCCAAGGGCGGCTACGTCCTTGCCGAAGCATCCAAGGACGGCGCCACCGTCCCGGCAGACGTCATCCTCATCGGCACCGGTTCCGAAGTCCAGCTGGCCGTCCAGGCCCGCGAGGCCCTGCAGGCTGAAGGCATCGCCGCCCGCGTTGTCTCCATGCCCTGCGTTGAATGGTTCAACAAGCAGGACGCCGCCTACCGCGAGTCCGTGCTCCCCGCCGCCGTCAAGGCCCGCGTATCCGTCGAAGCAGGACTTGCCCTCGGCTGGAGGGAATTCGTCGGCGACGCCGGCCGTTCCGTCAGCCTGGAACACTACGGCGCTTCCGCGGACTACAAGCGCCTCTTCCAGGAGTTTGGCATCACCGCAGAGGCTGTCGCCGCTGCCGCCAAGGACTCCCTCGCAGGCCTCCAGGCCTAACCAACGATTTCCAGGAGATACAGAACAATGACTACTCCCACCCAGCAGCTCTCAGACGCCGGAGTTTCCATCTGGCTTGACGACCTTTCCCGCGGACGCCTGGACACCGGTACCCTGGCGAAGCTCATCGAAGAGAAGAACGTCGTTGGCGTAACCACCAACCCGTCCATCTTCCACGCCGCGATCACGGCAGGGACCGACTACGACGCCACCATCGCCAAGCAGGCAGCAGCAGGCGCCAGCGTCGAAGACACCATCTTCGAGATCACCACCACCGACGTCGCGGACGCCTGCGACCTCTTCGCACCGGTAGCCGCAGCCACCAAGGGCGTTGACGGACGCGTGTCCATCGAGGTTGACCCCCGCCTGGCCTGGGACACGGCAGGCACCATCGCCGAAGCCAAGCACCTGTACAAGCGGGTCAACAAGGACAACGTCCTCATCAAGATCCCGGCCACCCTCGAGGGCCTCGAAGCCATCACCGCCACCCTGGCCGAGGGCATCAGCGTCAACGTGACGCTGATCTTCTCCCTGGAGCGCTACCGCGCCGTTATTAACGCCTTCCAGTCCGGCCTGGAGCAGGCGAAGGAAAACGGCCACGATCTTTCCAAGATCCACTCCGTGGCCTCGTTCTTCGTCTCCCGCGTGGACTCCGAGATCGACAAGCGCCTCGACGCCATCGGCACCGAGGAAGCCAAGGCACTCAAGGGCAAGGCCGGCCTGGCCAACGCGCGCCTGGCATACCAGGTCTACGAGGAACTGTTCGCCACCGAACGCTGGGCACTGCTGGCCGAAGCCGGCGCACTCCCCCAGCGTCCCCTGTGGGCTTCCACCGGCGTGAAGGACCCGGCCTACCCGGACACCCTCTACGTCACCGAACTCGTTGCCCCGGGCGTCGTGAACACCATGCCCGAGAAGACCCTGGACGCCACCTTCGACCACGGAGTGGTCACCGGGGACACCGTCACCGGCACCTACGCTGAAGCGAATGCCACCCTCGACGCGCTGGAGAAGCTCGGCATCGCCTACAACGACGTCGTAGCGCTCCTCGAATCCGAAGGCCTGGACAAGTTCGTGGCCAGCTGGAAGGAACTGCTGGCCGACGTCGAAGGCGCCCTCGCCTCTGCACGGAAGGCTTCCTAACCCACTATGACCACTCTCAGCTACGACGCCACCGGTGCCGCACAGCAGGCACTGGAACTGCACCTCCCCGTCCTCGTGGAGGAACGCATTGCCACCCGCATCTTCGCCAAGGACCACACCTTGTGGGGTCCCGACGCGGAGGCCGAATCGGCAATCCGCCTCGGGTGGGTGGAGGCTGCCACCGTCTCCCAGCCGCTGGTCAAGGACATCCTGGAACTCCGCGACGCCCTGACGTCAGAAGGCGTTACCCGCATCGCGCTGTGCGGCATGGGCGGCTCCTCGCTGGCTCCGGAAGTCATGGCCGGCACCGCCGGCGTCGAGCTGACAGTGCTGGACAGCACGGACCCCGACCAGGTCCGTGCAGCCCTCGCCGACCGGCTGGACGAGACCGCGATCGTGGTCTCGTCCAAGTCCGGTTCAACCGTTGAAACGGATTCCCAGCGGCGGGTCTTCGAGAAGGCGTTCAACGACGCCGGAATCGATGCCAACAGCCGGATCATCATCGTCACCGATCCCGGCTCCCCACTGGACAAGGCCTCCCGCGAGGCCGGCTACCGAGCCGTCTTCAACGCCGACCCCAACGTGGGTGGACGCTTCTCCGCGCTGACCGCGTTCGGTCTTGTGCCTTCCGGCCTGGCAGGTGTGGACATCCAGGCTTTCCTGGATGAGGCCGAGGAAGCAGCCGAATTCCTGAACGATGACGCACCGGAAAACATCGGCCTGGCACTCGGAACCGCCCTGGGCGGAACCAGCCCCCTTCGGAACAAGATCGTCATCGCCGAGGACGGCTCCGGCATCGTAGGCTTCGCCGACTGGGCCGAGCAGCTGATCGCCGAGTCCACCGGCAAGCTGGGCACCGGTGTGCTTCCGGTGGTTGCCGGCCCCAACTCGCCCGAGGTTACCGGCGGCGCGCCGGACGTCCTCGTGGTGCGGCTGGTGGCAGCCGATGCCGACGTCGAACTCGGTGAAAACGAGGTCGCCATCGCCGGCGGACTGCCCACCCAGATGATGGTCTGGGAGTTCGCCACAGCCGTGGCCGGACGCCTGCTGGGCATCAACCCCTTCGACCAGCCCGATGTCGAGGCCGCCAAGGTGGCTGCGCGCGGCCTGCTGGACGCCCAGCCCGAACCCACTCCGGCAGCTTTTGTCGACGGAGCCATCGAGGTCCGCGGCGGCGACTGGCTCGGTGATGCCCGCACCGCCGGGGAGGCCGTGAAGGCACTGCTGGACACGCTGGACAGCGACAGCTACCTCAGTGTCCAGGCCTACTTCAACCGGCTGGCGTTCACGCAGCTCGAAGGCATCCGGGATGAACTGGCCGCCGTCTCAGGCCGTCCCGTGACGTTCGGCTGGGGCCCGCGGTTCCTCCACTCGACGGGTCAGTTCCACAAGGGCGGCCCGGCCATCGGAGTGTTCCTCCAGGTCACGGCCGCGTCCGCGGAGGACCTCGCCATCCCGGACCGTCCCTTTACGTTCGGTGAACTGATTGCCGCGCAGGCTGCCGGCGACGCCCAGGTCCTGTCCGACCACGGCCGCCCCGTGCTTCGCCTGCACCTCACTGACCGGGCTGCCGGTGTGGCACAGTTGCAGGACATCATTGCTGCGCTGTCCGCCAGGTCAGCCTCCGTTACTGAAAGCTAAGGCACAAAAAGCACCATGCCAGAAACTGAATACGGCAGGAAGTCTGCTGGCCGTGGGCGGAATCCGCTCCGCGACCCGCGTGACCGCCGCCTGAACCGGATCGCCGGTCCGTCGTCACTGGTCCTCTTCGGAGTGACCGGCGACCTTGCCCGCAAGAAGCTCATGCCCGCCGTGTACGACCTCGCCAACCGTGGCCTGCTGCCCCCCAGCTTTGCCCTGGTGGGTTTTGCGCGGCGGCAGTGGGACAAGGAAGACTTCGCCGCCGAGGTGAAGGCTTCCGTGCAGGCCTATGCCCGCACCCCCTTCGATGAGGCCGTGTGGAACCAGCTCTCGGAGGGCATCCGGTTCGTGCAGGGAGAGTTCGACGACGACGACGCCTTTGAGCGGTTGGGCGAAGTCATCGATGAGCTTGATGAGCTGCGCGGCACCCGCGGGAACCACGCGTTCTACCTCTCCATCCCGCCCAAGGCTTTCGAGCAGGTCTGCCGGCAGCTGTCCAAGCACGGCCTGGCACAGGCTGAGGGTGACAAGTGGCGCCGCGTGGTGATCGAGAAGCCGTTCGGGCACGACCTTGAGTCCGCCCGGCAGCTTAACGACATCGTCGAATCGGTGTTCCCGCCGGACGCGGTGTTCCGGATCGACCACTACCTGGGTAAGGAAACGGTCCAGAACATCCTGGCGCTGCGTTTCGCGAACCAGCTGTTCGAGCCGTTGTGGAACGCCAACTACGTGGACCACGTGCAGATCACCATGGCCGAGGACATCGGCACCGGCGGCCGCGCCGGGTACTACGACGGCGTGGGCGCAGCCCGCGACGTAATCCAGAACCACCTGCTCCAGCTGCTGGCCCTGACGGCAATGGAGGAGCCCATCTCCTTCAACGCCGACGACCTGCGCGCGGAGAAGGAAAAGGTCCTCGCCGCCGTCAAGCTCCCCGACGATCTTTCCACGCACTCGGCGCGCGGGCAGTTCACCGGAGGCTGGCAGGGCGGCGAACAGGTCCAGGGCTATCTGGAGGAGGAAGGCATTCCCGCCGATTCCACCACCGAGACCTTTGCCGCCATCCGGGTGGACATCCACACCCGCCGCTGGTCCGGGGTCCCGTTCTACCTGCGCGCCGGCAAGCGCCTGGGCCGGCGCGTGACGGAAATCGCCGTCGTGTTCAAGCGGGCGCCCAATCTGTTGTTCCGCGACCACGCCGAGGACGACTTCGGCCAGAACGCCGTGGTAATCCGCGTCCAGCCGGACGAAGGCGTCACCATCCGGTTCGGTTCCAAGGTCCCGGGCACGCAGATGGAAGTCCGGGACGTGACCATGGACTTCGGCTACGGCCACTCGTTCACCGAGTCCAGCCCCGAGGCGTACGAACGCCTGATCCTGGACGTGCTCCTGGGCGAGCCGCCGCTGTTCCCCCGGCACGAGGAAGTGGAGCTGTCCTGGAAGATCCTGGACCCGTTCGAGGAATACTGGGCCCAGCTTAACGAACAGCCCGAGCCCTATGCCCCGGGCAGCTGGGGCCCCGCCTCGGCTGACGAGCTGCTGGCCCGCGACGGACGAACCTGGAGAAGGCCATGATTGTAGACCTGCCTGACACCACAACCTCTACGGTTTCCAAGAAGATCATGTCCCTGCGCGAGCAGGGCGGCGTGATCGCCCTGGGCCGGGTGCTCACCCTCGTGGTGGTCACCAAGTCCGGGCTTGAGGAAGAAGCCATCGAGGCCGCCAACGAGGCCAGCCGTGAACACCCCTGCCGGATCATTGTCCTGGCCGACGCCGGAGCTACGGCCCCGGACCGCCTGGACGCCCAGATCCGCGTGGGTGGTGACGCCGGCGCCTCCGAGGTGATCGTGCTGCGCGGCTACGGACAGCTCTCCCACGAGAGCGAATCCCTGGTGGCCGCGCTGCTGCTCCCGGACGCACCGATCGTGGCCTGGTGGCCGCACGGCGCCCCGGAGAACGCCTGCGAGACCTCCATCGGGAGGATCGCCCACCGCCGCATCACCGACTCCGCCAACGAACCTGACCCGCAGCGTGCCCTGGAGAACATCAGGTCCACCTATAAAGCCGGGGACACCGACCTCGCCTGGACCCGGCTGACCAACTGGCGCATCCAGCTTGCTGCCGTCCTTGACCAGGTGGACTCCTCCCCCGTCACGTCCGTGGCCGTCGAGGGAGCCTCGGATTCGCCGAGCACCATCCTCCTCGCGGCCTGGCTGACGCTCACCCTGGACGCGCCGGTGACCATCGTCGCCGACCCTGCCGGGACGGGCATCCGGCGCGTTCGGCTGACACGGCCCGGCGGGGACATCCAGCTCTTCCGGCCGGGATTGTCCGTGGCCGAGCTGACCCAGCCCGGCCAGCCGGCGCAGCGGATTTCGCTTCCGCGCCGCAGCCTGCGGGACTGCCTCGCCGAGGAGCTCCGCCGTCTGGACCCCGACGAGGTGTTTGGGGAAGTGATTACTATTGGACTGCCACGTACCAATCTAAGGAGCGTCCGACCCAGTGAGCGTTGACCCAAGAGTAAGCATTCATCCTGACTCGTCCGTCCTGATGGCCGCCATCGCCGCCCGCCTCATCACAAAGCTTGTTGATGTGCAGGATAAGTTCGGCGAGGCCACCGTGGTGCTGACCGGCGGAACCGTGGGCATCGGCACGCTCAAGGCTGTTGCGGACTCTCCGGCGGCTCCGGCCGTCGACTGGTCCAAGGTGAATTTCTGGTGGGGCGACGAACGCTTCCTTCCCGGCGGGGACCCGGACCGGAATACCACCCAGGCGTTCGAGGCCCTGCTCTCGCACATTCCTGTGGACCCTGAACGGATCCACGAGCCCGGAACCTCGGATGACTTCGGCAGCCCCGAAGAGGCGGCCGAGGACTACGCCCAGAGGCTTCGGGAAGCTGCGGCGGCCGAGCACGCCGCGGACATGTCGGATGACCGGCCCGAGGAACCCGCCGCGCTCCCCCGCCTGGACGTTGTCCTGTTGGGTGTGGGCCCCGACGCACACATCGCCTCGCTCTTTCCTGAGCAGGGCGGCGTCCGCGAAAAGGAACGCACCGTGGTGGGTGTCCGGAATTCACCCAAGCCGCCGCCGCTGCGGGTTTCCCTGACGCTGCCGGCCATCAACACCGCTTCTGAGGTGTGGATGGTGGTGGCAGGAGAGGACAAGGCCGGCGCGGTAGGGCTGGCCCTGGCGGGCGCCAACCCGGTGCAGGTACCCGCAGCAGGACCGCGGGGTACGTCCCGGACCCTGTGGCTTATTGACGAGAACGCCGCGTCACGTGTCCCGCAGCAGCTCGTCCGCAAGGACGCCGCGGGCGCGTAGTTTTTCCAGCGCTCCGGCCAGGACGTCTTCGGCGTCCTGGCCGGAGCGCCGTTCTTTAACGTATTCGAGGTGTGTCTTGTAGCCGTCGTCCATGGCGTCCGCGGCCGCCGCTGCCTGCCCGTCCCGTGATGCGGGTGCTCCACAGCGCCGGCAGTCCCACACCAGCGGAATCTGGTCCTCCGGAAGCTTGACGAATACCGGCCTTGTCTCGTGCCCCTTGGCGCACCAATAGGAAACCTGGATACGGGGCAGGGCCTTGCCGTGATCCTCTGACTCGAAGCTGAAACCCGTCCCTTCCGTGACGCCCGCACGGGTGCCGCGGAAGCCTGACGCCGGATGAATCATCGAAGGACTCCTGCCTGCTTAGACAGAAACTGTGGCTGTCGGGAACCGACAGCCACAGTTTAGTTCTCTGACCCGCGCGGCGGCAGTGCCCGCGCGGTGCCTTTTCCCGGGTTAGGGGATCAGGAGTCGCCGCCGCTGAAGCGCATGATCAGGCCCAGTGCGATGATGACCATTCCCCAGGTGACGCCGAGGACGACCGTGAACCTGTTCAGGTTGCGTTCGGCAACGCCGGAGGAGCTGAGGCCTGAGCTCATGCCGCCGCCGAACATGTCCGACATCCCGCCGCCCCGTCCCTTGTGGAGGAGGATGAGCAGCGTCAGCAGGAGGCTGGTGATGCCCAGGAGGATCTGCAGAATGACATGAAGAACGTCCACGACGGCCTTTCAGGAAGTTGGAATTGCGGGAGTGTGCGCGGCGGGACGGACTAGTCCGTCACCAGGTGACTCTCGAACCTGACAATATTAGCAAACTCGGCCGGATCGAGGCTCGCCCCGCCCACCAGCAGGCCGTCAACGTCGCGTTCCTTGAGGATTGCGGCCGCGTTGTTGGCCTTGACCGAGCCGCCGTACAGCAGGCGGGTCTTCGCGGCTGTGTCCGCCCCGAACAGCTGCTCGAGCTCGGCGCGGATTGCCGCGCACATTTCCTGGGCGTCTTCCGGCCCGGCTACTTCACCAGTGCCGATGGCCCAGACGGGTTCGTAGGCGACGACGAGCTCGGCGGCCTGGTCGGCGGTCAGCCCGGACACACCGGCACGGAGCTGTTCCAGGGTGTGGTTGACGTGCGTGCCCGCCTGGCGGACGTCCAGGCCTTCGCCGACGCAGAGCACGGGCGTGACGCCGTGCTTGAAGGCGGCCTTGGTCTTGGCGTTGAGGACGTCGTCGGATTCGTTGTGGATGGTGCGGCGTTCGCTGTGGCCCACCAGGACGTACTTGCAGCCGAGCTTGTTCAGGAACTGGCCGGAGATGTCGCCGGTGTAGGCGCCGGAGTCGAACTGTGAGAGGTCCTGCCCGCCGTAGGCGACATCCAGGTCGTCGCCCTGGACAAGGGTCTGAACGCCGCGGAGGTCCGTGAACGGCGGGAAGACGGCAACCTCAACCCGGCTGTAGTCGTGCTTGGCGTCGGAAAGGGTCCAGGCAAGTTTCTGCAGCAGGGTGATGCCCTGCACGTGGTCCATGTTCATCTTCCAGTTGCCCGCGATGAATGGCTTGCGGTCGAAAGCGCCGTTCGTTGACGTTGTCACGTATTCTCCAAAAAGTACTAGATAAGTGTTCGGCCGGCAGGCTGCCGTGGGCAACCTGCCGGCCGGAGGGACTGAAGGGTCAGGTACTGCTGCCGGAAGTACCGGGCAGGGCCTACCGGTCCAGGACGCTGAGCCCCGGCAGTTCCTTGCCTTCGAGGTATTCCAGGCTCGCACCGCCGCCGGTGGAAATATGGCCGAACTGGTCGTCGGCGAACCCGAGCGTACGGACCGCAGCGGCTGAGTCGCCGCCGCCCACCACAGTGAACGCTTCGGTTTCGGTGAGGGCCTGGGCGATGGCGCGGGTGCCGGCGGAGAAGGCTTCAAACTCGAAGACCCCCATCGGACCGTTCCAGAACACCGTCCTGGCTCCCTTGATCCGCTCGGCGAATGCTGCGGCCGAGTCCGGTCCAATGTCCAGTCCGATGCCCTGGGCTCCGAAGCTGCTGCCCTCGATGTTGTCCGCGGGGACGGTCTCGTGGGCGGCGTCTGCCGCGAACTTCTCCGCCACCACGACGTCCGTGGGCACGACGAACTCCGTACCCGCATCCGCTGCGCGCTTAAGGTAGTCCTGGACCACGGGAATCTGGTCCTCCTCGAGCAGGCTGGAGGCCACCTTCTGCCCCGCTGCGGCAAGGAACGTGAAGAGCATTCCGCCGCCCACCAGGATGGTGTCAGCCTTGCCCAGCAGATTGTCGATGACGGCCAGCTTGTCCGAGACCTTGGAGCCGCCGAGCACCACCACATAGGGGCGCTGGGTGTCCGTAGTGAGCTTCCGCAGGACCTCAACCTCGGTGTGCACAAGGTCGCCAAGGTAGGACGGAAGCCGGGTGGCGACGTCGTAGACGCTGGCGTGCCTGCGGTGCACGGCCCCGAAGGCGTCGTCCACGTAGGCGCCGTTGTCACCGGTCAGGGCCACCAGCTCGTCAGCGAAGGCGCCGCGCTCGGCGTCGTCCTTGCTGGTTTCGCGGGGATCGAACCGGACGTTCTCGAGGACGAGGACCTCACCGTCCTGGAGGGACGCTGCTGCTTCCCTGGCGGCGCTGCCGACAGTATCGGCGGCGAGGGTGACCTTGAAGCCGGCCAGTTCAGCCAGGCGGCTTGCTGCGGGCCGAAGGGAGTATTTCTCCTCGGGAGCGCCCTTGGGGCGTCCGAGGTGGGCTGTTACCAGCACGCGGGCACCGGCGTCCGTGAGCTTTGACAGCACTGGCAGTGAGGCCTTGATGCGGCCGTCGTCAGTGACTGTAGAGCCGTCGAGCGGCACATTCAGGTCACTTCGAACCAGAATGTACCGCCCGCGGACACCTTCAGCGATGAGTTCGTTGAGGGTGTTTGATGTCATGTGTCTAACCCTAGCCCAGCTTGGCTGCGACAAGCTCCGTGAGGTCGACGAGGCGGTTGGAGTAGCCCCATTCGTTGTCATACCAGGAAACAACCTTGACCTGGTTGCCGATCACCTTGGTCAGGCCGGAGTCGAAGATGGACGAAGCGGGATCGCCGACGATGTCGCTGGAGACGATGGGCTCGTCGGTGTAGGTCAGGAAGCCCTGCAGTTCCTCGGACTCGGCAGCGCGCTTGAGGGCGGCGTTGACTTCCTCCACGGTGGTCTCGCGGGAGACGGTGACCGTGAGGTCGGTGGCGGAGCCGGTGGGCACGGGTACGCGGATGGCGTAGCCGTCCAGCTTGCCCTTGAGCTCGGGCAGGACCAGGCCGATGGCCTTGGCAGCACCGGTGGACGTGGGCACCATGTTGATGGCGGCGGCGCGGGCGCGGCGCAGGTCCTTGTGCGGGCCGTCCTGCAGGTTCTGGTCCGCGGTGTAGGCGTGGACGGTGGTCATGAGGCCGCGCTCGATGCCGAACTCGTCGTTGACCACCTTGGCCAGCGGGCCGAGGCAGTTGGTGGTGCAGGATGCGTTGGAAATGATGTGGTGCGTGGCGTTGTCATACAGGTTGTGGTTCACGCCCATCACGATGGTGATGTCCTCGTCGGAGGCGGGTGCGGAAATCAGGACCTTCTTGGCGCCGGCGTCGATGTGCTTCTGGGCATCGGCGGCCTTGGTGAAGAAGCCGGTGGATTCGATCACGATGTCCACGCCCAGCTCGCCCCACGGAAGGTTGGCGGGATCGCGTTCGGCGAGGACCTTGACGACGGTGCCGTTGACGACGATGTTGCCGTCCTTGACCTCGATGGTTTCCTTCAGGCGGCCGCCGACGGAGTCGTACTTGAAGAGGTGTGCGAGTGCTTCGGGGCTGGTGAGGTCGTTGACTGCAACGATCTCCAGGTCCGCGCCCTGTGCGAGTGCTGCGCGGAAGTAGTTGCGGCCAATACGGCCAAAGCCGTTGATACCAATACGGGTCGTCACTTTTTCAGTCTCCTTGGTGCTTTCAGAAGCACAACTAGTTGAGCGGGCTATCAAGCCAACTAACAGATCCCGCACGCCATTGGGCAGAGATGATTTACATACGGAGGGCGACCAGCCTCATTGCTGAAGGCTAACCGCCTTCCGTGACCTATCTTACGTTTAACTTGGTCCGCCCCCGCAAGTGCGGGGGCGGACCGTCCACATCCCGGCCGATATATGTCCGGATTGTGAAGTTTGTTACACCGCGGTGCGGCCCACCTCACTACGGGAGGGTGATGAGTCCCGTGGCGTTGGTGCGGGCGGCTTCGAAGCGCTTGGCGACGTCGGCCCAGTTGACGATGTTCCAGAACGCCTTGACGTAGTCCGCCTTCACGTTCACGTAGTCCAGGTAGAAGGCGTGCTCCCACATGTCCAGCATCAGCAGCGGGGTGGTGCCCAGCGCCACGTTGCCCTGCTGGTCGTACAGCTGCTCGATGACCAGGTTGCCGCCGATGGGCTCGTAGGCGAGGAAGCCCCAGCCGGAGCCCTGCAGGCCAAGCGCTGCGGCGGAGAACTGGGCACGGAACGCGTCGAAGGAGCCGAAGGCGTCATCGATGGCCGCTGCGAGTTCACCCTCGGGCTTGTCGCCGCCGTCCGGGGAGAGGTTGTTCCAGAACACCGAGTGATTGACGTGCCCTCCGGTGTGGAATGCCAGGTCCTTGGAGAGCCGGTTGATGTTGGCGAAGTCGCCCTTCTCCCGGGCTTCCGCCAGCTGGGCCAGGGCGTTGTTGGCGCCGGCCACGTAGGCTGCGTGGTGCTTGCTGTGGTGCAGCTCCATGATGCGCGCGGAAATGTGCGGCTCCAGGGCGGCGTAATCGTAGCTGAGTTCGGGCAATACGTACTCGGTCACAAAATCCTCCAATATCGTGGACATTCGGTCCGGTTGGTAACTCTCGGATTATGCATCCGGGCGGCTGGCGCCCGGAATCTTTTTGATTCTATGGGGCTGTCACTCGTCCAGCATTTCAGGCGTCACATTGGCGTCGGTCCCCGGAATGCCAAGATCGAGCGCCCGCTTGTCCGCCATGGCCAGCAGCCGGCGGATCCTGCCTGCAATGGCGTCCTTGGTCATGACCGGGTCCGCCAGGCGTCCCAGCTCATCCAGGCTGGCCTGCTTGTGCGCCACCCGGAGTTCCCCGGCGTACTTCAGGTGGTCCGGAACGTCGTCGCCAAGGATCTCAAGCGCACGGTCCACGCGTGCGCCCGCCGCCACGGCCGCCTGGGCCGAGCGGCGCAGGTTGGCGTCGTCGAAGTTGGCCAGGCGGTTGGCGGTGGCACGCACTTCCTTGCGCATCCGCCGTTCCTCCCACACCATCAGCGCATCGTGGGCGCCCATCCGGGTGAGGAGGGCCGCGATGGTGTCCCCGTCGCGGATGACCACCCGGTCAACGCCGCGGACTTCGCGGGCCTTCGCCTGGATGTCCAGCCGGCGTGCCGCGCCCACGAGCGCCAGGGCGGACTCCGGCCCCGGGCACGTGACCTCCAGGGAAGAAGACCGTCCGGGTTCCGTCAGTGAACCGTGCGCCAGGAAGGCGCCGCGCCAGACGGCTTCGGCGTCAGCGGCGGAACCGTTGACGACTGCGGACGGCAGCCCGCGCACGGGACGGCCGCGTCCGTCGAGGAGGCCCGTCTGGCGTGCCAGCGCCTCACCGTCGCGGACCACCCGGACCACGTAGCGGCTGGCCCGGCGTAATCCCCCGGCGGAGACCACGATGATTTCGCTCTGGTGTCCGTAGACTTCGGCGATGGCTGCCCGCAGGCGCCGCGCCGTGGAGGCGAGGTCCACTTCCGCCTCGATGACGATCCGGCCGGAGATGATGTGCAGCCCGCCCGCAAAACGGAGCATGGCGGAAACCTCGGCCTTGCGCACTGATGACTTTTTGATGTCCAGACGGGACAGTTCTTCTTTGACCGATGCTGTCAGTGCCATGGCACCTTCCTAACTGTTCCCAAAAATGTCCTGGTACGCCGTCGCCAGACGCAAGGGGTCGTGGACGGGACGGCGGCCCGACGCCCCTACTTTACCCAAGACCACCTCGGCGCCGATCATCGCGGCGGCTTTCTCGAACTCCTGCCGGTCCGGGACGGAGGCGGGATCGGCAAGGACCACGTCCACGCTGAACCCGGGAGCGTAGCGCCGCAGCACGTCCAGGTGGTCGGCGGCGGTCATGCCCGTTGTTTCCTTCGTGTCCGTGGCCAGGTTCATGGTCAGGCAGCGCTTGGCCGGTGTCTGGCACAGTGCCTGGCGCATCTCGGGTAGGAGGAGGTGCGGCAGCACGGAGGTATACCAGGAGCCGGGGCCAAGGATCACCCAGTCCGCGAGCTCGATGGCCGTGAGGGCTTCGACGCAGGCCGGGGCTGCCTCGGGCAGGAGCCGCACCTGCTCCAGGGACCCTGCCACCGCACAGCGGGCCTGTCCCCGGATGGTCTGGAGGGCGGTGCTGCCGTCCGGGGCGTTGACGCGCACATCCCCCTCGATGGTGAGCGGCACGGTGGACATGGGCAATACCTGGCCGCGGGCCCCCAGCAGTGCGCCTGCCCACCTGAGCCCGGCTACGGCGTCGCCCAACAGCTCCCAGAGGGTCACAATGAGGAGGTTTCCCATGGCATGTTCGTCCAGGGATCCGCCCGGGCCCCGGCCGGGACGGAAGCGGTGCTGCATGACGTCCCGCCAGGTGCGTCCCCAGTCGGTGTCGTCGCACAGGGCGGACAGCGCCATCCTCAGGTCGCCTGGCGGAAGGACGCCGTACTCTTCGCGCAGACGCCCGGAAGATCCGCCGTCGTCCGCTACTGTCACCACGGCCGTCAGGTCGGAGGTGAGTAGGCGCAGGGCGGAGAGCGAGGCGGACAGGCCGTGGCCGCCGCCCAGGGCAACAACGTTGGGCCCCTTGTCATGCTGGCCCGCTGCGGACCCCGCGGGCGGGACCAGTGGCAGGGCGCCGGTGAAAAGCGACATTACTCCCGGCCCAGATCCCGGTGGGTGGTGGTCACCGTGACTCTTGGGTACTGCGCCAGCTTCTTGGAAAGCTCGACGGCGACCGCCACCGAGCGGTGCTTGCCGCCCGTGCAGCCCACCGCGATGGTGGCGTAGTGCTTGTTCTCGCGGCGGTAGCCGTCCAGGACAGGCTCCAGGGCCATGACGTAGCGGTCCACGAAGTTCTTGACGCCCTCGGCCTCAAGCACGTAGTCGCTGACGTCCTTGTCCAGGCCAGTGTGCGGGCGCAGTTGGGGCACCCAGTGCGGGTTGGGGATGAACCGGACATCGGCCACATAGTTGGCGTCCACGGGCAGGCCGTACTTGAAGCCGAAGCTCATGACGTTCAGGCGCAGGGCTACGGGACCGGTTTCGCTGAACAGTTCGGTGATGGCCGTGGCGAGGCCGTGCACGTTGTAGCCGGACGTATCCAGCACGACGTCGGAGCTGTCGCGGAGTTCCTGCAGCAGCTCACGTTCGGCAGCGATTCCGTCCAGGATGCGGCCGCCGCCCTGCAGCGGGTGCGGCCGGCGGCCCTGTTCGAACCTGCGGACGAGGACGTTGTCGCTGGCATCAAGGAAGAGCACGCGGAAGGTGACACCGCTGGCGGCCAGGGCTCCCAGCGCGGCGCGGATATCCGCGAACAGGCCCTTGCTGCGGACGTCGATGACCACGGCGAGCCTCGGAATGGACTGCGGGGCGTGGGACACCAGCTCCGCCAGGGTACCCAGCATCTGCGGCGGCAGGTTCTCCACGACGTACCAGCCGTGGTCCTCGAGGGCGTCAGCGGCTGTGCTCCGCCCGGCTCCGGACATTCCGGTGACCACCAGCAGCTCCGCTTCGAGGGGCTTGACGGGCTGCAGCCCGTCCTCACCGGCTCCGGATTCCGCCGTCGTGTCTGCCATTAAGTCCGCCCCGTTTCTGTTGTTGTCCCGCAGGCTGCCGCGTTGGCGGAAACCCCGCTCTTTACCCTAGCCAACTTTCAGGGAACTCCGCTAAGTTTCGATCACTTCGCCGGTGGTCATATTGATGGCCGGCACCGGTGCCGCTCCGGGACCGTCCGGCGCGAAGTGGTTGACGATCGCGCCGGCCAGGGCTGGCCCGATGCCTTTCGCCTGCGACAGCTCCGCGGCCGAGGCTGCCTTGACGCCCTTGACCGAGCCGAAGTGGGCCAGCAGTGCCTTGCGCTTGGACGCGCCGAGCCCCGGCACCCCGTCCAGTGCGGAGACGGTCATCGCTTTCCCCCGCTTTTGCCGGTGGAAGGAGATGGCGAAACGGTGCGCCTCGTCCCGGATCCGCTGAAGCAGGTACAGCCCCTGCGATGTCCTGGGCAGGATCACCGGGAAGTCACTGTCCGGCAGCCATACTTCCTCCAGGCGCTTGGCCAGGCCCACCACGTAGACGTCCACGATCCCCAGGTCCGCGAGGGCGCGGGCTGCAGCGTTGACCTGGGGCTTACCGCCGTCCACCACCACCAGGTTGGGCGGGTAGGCGAACTTCGCCCGCGGCGCCGGCGTGGTGGTGTCCAGGGAGCTGTCCTGTCCCTGTGCCGGGTTGGAGTCCGGCGTGGGGTCCGTGTCCGCCCCGCCAGCGGCACCGCCCAGGGCGGCCTCATCCACCTGTGCCGACTTGTCCTGGAGGTAGTGGCGGAACCGGCGCGTCAGCACGTCGTGCATGGCCGCGGTATCGTCCGCCGCGGCGGGTCCGGTGACCGAGAACTTCCGGTAGTCCGATTTCTTGGGCAGTCCGTCCTCCACCACCACCATGGAGGCCACCACGTTGGTGCCCTGGACGTGCGAGACGTCGAAGCATTCGATCCGCAGGAGCGGGACCGGAAGGTCCAGCGCCTCCTGCAGTTCCTGGAGCGCCTGGGACCTCACGGTCAGGTCCCCGGCGCGCCGCGTCTTGTGCAGTTTCAGGGCGTGTTCGGCGTTCTCCCTCACCGTGGACAGCAATGTAGCCTTGTCCCCCCGCTGCGGCACGCGGATATCAACCTTGGCACCCCGGAGTCCGCCGAGCCACTGCGCCAGCTCGTCGGCGTTGCTTGGGGTGACGGGCACCAGGACCTCCCGGGGAAGCCTTCCGTGGCTGTCGCCGTCTTCACCGTAAACCTGCTGCAGCAGATGCTCCACAAGGTCCGGGGTGGTGGAATCCTCCACTTTTTCAACCACCCAGCCGCGCTGGCCGCGGATCCGGCCGCCGCGGACGTGGAACACCTGGACGGCGGCCTCGAGTTCGTCCTCGTGCAGCGCGAAGATATCGGCGTCGGTCTCGTCTGCGAGCACAACGGCGTTGCGTTCAAAGACCTTGCGCAGGGCGGTGATGTCATCGCGGACCCGGGCGGCGCGCTCGTAGTCAAGCTCGGCCACGGCTTCGGCCATCTGCTTTTCCAGCTTGACGATGAAGCGCTTGGCTTCCCCGCCCATGAAGGCGCAGAAGTCCTCGGCCAGGGCACGGTGGTCCGGCGGGGAAATCCGGCCCACGCAGGGGGCTGAACACTTGTCGATATAGCCCAGGAGGCAGGGCCGGCCGCTGGCTTCCGCGCGCTTGAACACACCGGCGCTGCAGCTCCGCACCGGAAAGACGCGGAGCAGGGTGTCCATGGTTTCGCGGATGGCACCGGCGGTGTAGGGGCCGAAGTAGCGGGTGCCCTTCCGTTTGTCGCCGCGCATCACCTGGACGCGCGGATACTTCTCGTTCAGGGTCACGGCCAGGTATGGGTAGGTCTTATCGTCCCGGAAGACCACGTTGAAACGCGGCTTGAATTCCTTGATCCAGGTGTACTCCAGCTGCAGCGACTCAAGCTCGCTGCCCACCACGGTCCACTCGACGCTGCTGGCCGCGTGGACCATGGCGTAGGTCTTGGGCAGCAGTCCGGCGGGGTTGGCGAAGTAGGAGTTCAGGCGGGAGCGCAGGCTTTTCGCCTTCCCCACGTAGATCACCCGGCCGTGCTGGTCACGGAACCGGTACACCCCGGGGTTGGTGGGAATTTCACCCGTCTTGGGCCTGTAACTTGCTGGATTTGCCACCTATACAGTCTACTGAGGCGCGCCGGTTAGAAAATTCCACCCGGCCTCCTGCGCACAGCCGAGGCCAGCGGTTTTCTGCTACTCCGCAGCCTTGCTCTGGTTGTAGCTGGTGGACCGTTCCTGGCCGCTGAGTTCGGCGATTGCGTCCATGATGCGGTCAGTCACTTCCCGGCGGGCCGGCAGTGAATGGTCGGGGCCCGTCTTGTCGAAGTACAACGGCTCCCCCACCTTCATGGTGAAGTGCTGGGGCCGCACGCCGCTTTCGCCCGCGCGCTGGAGGTTCTCGGTTCCGATCAGGCCAACGGGTATGACCGGCGCCCCTGTGGTCAGGGCAAGCCAGCCAACGCCGGTGCGGCCGCGGTAGAGGATGCCGTCCCGGGAGCGGGTGCCTTCCGGGTAGATGCCGATGCCTTTGCCGGACTCCAGGATGTCCAGCAGCGTCTTGAGCGCCTGCACGCTGGCTGCCTGCTCGCCCCGTTCCACGGGAATGGAACCGACGGACTCGAAAAAGGCCTTCATGACCTTGCCCTTGACGCCCCCCGTGGTGAAGTATTCGGCTTTCGCGAAGAAAGCGACAGGCCGCGGCATCAATGCCTGGACAATGACGCTGTCGAAGAATGAGAGGTGGTTGGGGGCCACGATGAACGGCCCGTCGGTTGGGACGTTTTCAAGTCCGACGACGGTGGGCCGGCAGGTGCCTGAGATCAGGCTGCGGGTGGTCCAGCGTACGGCATCAAACATCGCCATTGTTGGTCACCCCGCTCATGGCCGCCGCGTGGGCAGCCTGCATCCGTCCGATCAGTTCCTCGAGGCCTTCCGCGCTTTCCACGATGGCCACGGCACCTGCCTCTTCCAGTTCCCCGTCCGGGGCGAATCCCCACGCCACCCCGATGCAGTCCAGGCCGTTGGCGATGGCACCGGAAACGTCCTGCGCCCGGTCCCCCACCATCACGGCATGCTGCGTGTCCAGGTCCTTGAGTGCGGCAGCGATGATTTCGGTCTTGCCCAGCGGAATCCCCTGCACGGCGCTCTCGTCATCCGCGGAACCGTGGATGCCGTGGAACAGCCCGTCCATGCCGTGATGCTCCAGTACCGTGCGGGCCAGGCGCTGCGGTTTCTGGGTGGCAACAGCCACCGGCAGCCCGGCTGCAGCGAAGGATTCCAGTACTTCGCGGACGCCCGGGTAGATCCGGCTCTGCGCGATCCCGGTGGCAACGTAGTACTCCCGGTAGAGGCGGATGACGTCATCCAGCAGGTCCGCCGGCACCTGTGCCACGTTCAGCAGGGCATCACTGAGCTTCGGCCCGATCATCGAGTGGAGCAGGTCCTGGCCGGGAACCGGCAGGCCCATGGCACGCAGTGCCGAGGCAATTCCGTCTGTTATCCCACCGGCCGGATCGACAAGAGTGCCGTCCAGGTCAAAGATCACGGGCACTGTTGTTTGAGTCACCGGGTTAGTTTCTCATGTCAGCACTCATGCCTGAAACTCGCATACGCGGAACGGAATACTTGTGCGGTCCTACTCCAGGATTTCAGCCAGGAATGCAGCAGTGTGGCTGGCGGTGGACTTGGCAAGCTGCTCAGGTGTTCCGGACGCGACCACCTGGCCGCCGCCGGAGCCGCCGTCAGGTCCGAGGTCCACGATCCAGTCCGCGCTCTTGATGACGTCCAGGTTGTGTTCGATGGTGATCACGGTGTTGCCCTTGTCCACCAACCCCTGCAGGACCATCAGCAGCTTGCGGATGTCTTCGAAGTGGAGCCCGGTGGTCGGCTCATCCAGGACGTATACACTCCGTCCGTTGGAGCGCTTCTGCAGCTCCGCGGCCAGCTTGACGCGCTGGGCCTCGCCACCGGACAGCGTGGTGGCGGGCTGGCCCAGCCGGACATAGCCCAGTCCCACGTCCACCAGGGTGTTCAGATGCCGGGCAATGGGTGAGAAGGCAGCGAAGAACTCCGCCCCCTCCTCGATGGGCATGTTCAGGACGTCCGCGATGGTCTTGCCCTTGTAATGCACCTCAAGGGTTTCCCGGTTGTAGCGCGCACCGTGGCATACCTCGCACGGGACGTAGACGTCCGGCAGGAAGTTCATCTCGATCTTCAGGGTGCCGTCACCGGAACAGGCCTCGCAGCGGCCACCCTTGACGTTGAACGAGAACCTGCCCGGAAGGTAGCCGCGCACCTTGGCTTCGGTGGTTTCGGCAAAGAGTTTCCGGATGTTGTCGAAGACGCCCGTGTACGTGGCGGGGTTGGAGCGCGGGGTGCGGCCGATGGGGCTCTGGTCCACGTGGACAACCTTGTCCAGGTGCTCCAGGCCCTGGACAGTCTTGTGCCGCCCGGCCACCTGCTTGGCGCCGTTGAGCTTGTTGGCCAGGACCTTGTACAGGATCTCGTTAACCAGGGTGGACTTGCCCGAGCCGCTCACCCCGGTGACAGCAGTGAAGAGGCCCAGCGGGAAGGCGGCGTCCACGTTCACGAGGTTGTTCTCACGCGCACCCACAACCTTCAGCTCGCGCTTCTTGTCGTACTTCCGGCGCTTCTTGGGGACTTCGATCTTCTTGCGCCCGGACAGGTAGTCGCCGGTCAGTGACGCAGTGTTCTCAAGCAGTTCCTTGTAGGAACCGGAGTGGACCACCTGGCCGCCGTGCTCCCCCGCGCCGGGTCCGATGTCCACAATCCAGTCCGCAACATGGATGGTGTCCTCGTCGTGTTCAACAACGATCAGCGTGTTGCCCATGTCCCGCAGCCGGGTGAGGGTGTCAATCAGCCGCCGGTTGTCGCGCTGGTGCAGGCCGATGGACGGCTCGTCCAGCACATAGAGGACTCCCACCAGGCCGGAACCGATCTGGGTGGCCAGGCGGATGCGCTGCGCTTCCCCGCCGGAAAGCGTCGCGGACGGACGTTCCAGGTTCAGGTATTCAAGGCCAACGTCGAGGAGGAACGTCAGGCGCGCCTGGATCTCCTTGAGCACCTGGTGGGCGATCTGCGCTTCGCGCCCGGTCAGCACCAGGTTGTTCAGGAAGTCGGCGCAGTCGCGCATGGGAAGGGCGGCGACATCGGCAATCGATTTGCCGTTGATCAGCACGGACAACGATGCCGGGTTGAGACGGGCACCGTTGCAGGCGGGGCAGGGAACCTGCCGCATGTACTCTTCGTAGCGGTCGCGGGCCCAGTCCGAGTCCGTCTCGCCGTGCTTGCGGTGGACGTACTGGATGGCGCCTTCGAAACCGGTGCTGTACTTGCGTTCCCGGCCAAACCGGTTCCGGTACTGCACCACCACTTTGTGGTCCTTGCCGTGCAGGACAGTCTGGCGCACGTCCTTGCCCAGTTTCTCCCACGGGGTGTCCATGGAGAAGCCGAGCTCCTTGGCCAGGCCCTCAAGCAGCCTGTTCCAGTATTCCGTGGTGGCCGTGCCCAGCGACCACGGTGCAATGGCGCCCTCGCCCAGGGAGAGTTCCGGGTTGGGAACGATCAGTTCCTCGTCCACTTCAAGCTTTGTGCCGATGCCGCTGCAGGCCGCGCAGGCGCCGAAGGGGTTGTTGAACGAGAAGGAGCGGGGCTCGATCTCGTCGATGGCAAGGGGGTGTTCGTTGGGGCAGGCCAGGTTTTCGGAGAAAGCGCGCAGCCGGCCGGGATCGTCCGCCTCAAGGTCCACGAACTCTGCCAGCACGCGGCCCTCGGCCAGGCCCAGGGCCGTCTCGATGGAGTCCGTGAGCCGCTGGCTGATGCCTTCCTTGACCACCAGGCGGTCCACCACCACCTCGATGGTGTGCTTGAACTGCTTGCCCAGCTTGGGCGGATCGCTCAGCTGCACCAGGTTTCCGTCCACCCGTGCGCGTGAGTAGCCCTTGGCGGTCAGTTCCTTGAAAAGATCGACAAACTCGCCTTTGCGTCCACGCACCACGGGAGCAAGCACCTGGAAGCGCGTGCCCTCCTCAAGCTCCAGCAGCTGGTCCACGATCTGCTGGGGCGTCTGCTTGGCCACGGGCTCGCCGCACACAGGACAGTGCGGACGGCCTACACGGGCCCAGAGCAGCCGCATGTAGTCGTAGATTTCGGTGATGGTGCCCACCGTGGAGCGGGGATTTTTGCTGGTGGACTTCTGGTCGATGGAGACTGCCGGCGACAAACCTTCGATGAAGTCGACGTCGGGCTTGTCCACCTGGCCCAGGAACTGGCGGGCGTAGGCGGACAGCGATTCAACGTAGCGCCGCTGGCCCTCCGCGAAGATGGTGTCGAAGGCAAGGGAGGACTTCCCGGATCCGGAGAGCCCGGTGAAGACGATCATCGCGTCCCGGGGCAGATCGAGGTCCACGTTGCGGAGGTTGTGCTCGCGGGCGCCCTTCACCACAAGGCGGGAAAGGTCCGGGCGCTGCGGGGCAGCCGCAGGGGGGACAGATAATGCAGTGGAGGGGGCGGAGGTTTCTTCAGCTACGGCTTTAGGCACCCCATAATGCTAATCGAAAACTTCTTCGAACTTGCACGGTTCCGCCCTCAGGGAACATCGTAGGCGGCAGCCAGCAGCTTCACTGCCTCGGCGAACGTGGCGCCCTGCGCCTTGGCAGCAGCGGCGTACGCTGCGGCCGCGGCGGAGAGCCCGCCGAGACGTTCATCACGTGCGCACACTACCGTACCGTTCCTGCCGCGGGTGGCCACCACCCCGGCCGCCTCAAGCTGTTTGTAGGCCCGGGCCACCGTGTGCGGAGCAACGTCAAGGGCCTCGGCCAACGCCCTGACCGCGGGCAGCCTGGTCCCGGGCGGCAGGGATCCGTTGTCCGCCAGGTGGATGACGTGCAGCCGAAGCTGCTCGAACAAAGCCACGGTGCTGGCGGTGTTGGGCCTCCACGTTCCGGGAAAGCCGGCTGCCGGCGTCAAATGCCCGCCTCAAGTGCGTCAGTCCGGCCCGGGCCCGCGGAGAACTGGGCGTTGTGCAGCCGGGCATAGTAGCTGTTGGCAGCCAGGAGGCTGTGGTGCGTGCCCTGTTCAACGATGCGTCCATGGTCCATGACCAGAATTAGATCAGCGTTGCGGATCGTGGACAAACGGTGGGCTATGACGAAGCTGGTCCTGCCCTGCCGCAGGCGCTGCATGGCCTGGCGGATCAGGAGCTCGGTCCTGGAGTCAACAGAACTGGTGGCTTCATCCAGGATCAGGACCGCCCTGCCCGCCAGTTGCGCGCGGGCGATGGTCAGCAGTTGCCGCTGGCCCTGGCTCAGGGGTTCACCACCGTTTTCCAGGACTGTGCCGTAACCGCCGGGCAGCGCCCTGACGAACCTGTCCACGTAACTGGCCTCGGCCGCCGCGATAATGCAGCTTTCCGTGGCTCCCGGCCGGCCGTAGGCAATGTTTTCCCGGATGGTGCCCGCGAAGAGCCACGCATCCTGGAGCACTACCCCGAACTGCTCCCGGAGCCGGTCCCGGGACATGGCCGCAACGTCCGTCCCGCCGATGGTTATCCGGCCGGAGCCGGGCTCGTAGAACCGCATCAGGAGGTTCACCACGGTGGTCTTCCCCGCACCCGTATGCCCCACGATAGCCACCGTTTGGCCCGGCTCCACGGAAAAGGAGAGGTTGTGTACTGCCGGGGCCGATTCCGGATAGCCGAAGGTGACGTCATTGAATACTATGCGTCCGCCTGGCGGTACCGCCTTAACCTCCGCGGGTTCCGGGGGATCCTCCTCCGTGTCAAGGAGGGCAAAGACGCGCGCGGCGGAGGCCACGCAGGACTGGATGAGGTTCAGCATGCCGCCGATCTGTCCCACGGGCTGGGTGAAGAGCCTGCTGAACTGGATGAAGGCCTGGATTCCGCCGATGGTCATGGCGCCGGCGATGACCTGGAGGGCACCCACCACGGCCACGGCGATGTAGTTGAGGTTGGAGATCAGCACCATCAGGGGCTGCACCATGCCGGCCGAGTACTGTGCTTTCGTGGCTGCGCGCGCGAGCCTGTCATTGCTCCGCCCGAAGATCTCTGCGGCCTGGGCCTGGTGCCCGAAGGCCTTAATGACCTCGTGTCCCGAGACAAACTCCTCTACATGCGCATTCAGCTCGCCGGTCTCGGTCCACTGCCCTGCGAAGTGCGCCTGGGAACGGCGGGCCACGAGAACGGTGATCAGGGTGGAGAGCGGGACGGTGGCAATGGCGATCGCAGCGAGCAGGGGCGAGATCCAGAGCATCATGGCCAGGGACCCACAGAGCATCAGGACGGACATGATCAGCTGCGTCAGGAGCTGGTTCATGGCCTGGGCGATATTGTCGATGTCGTTCGTCGCACGGCTCAGGACGTCGCCCCGGGACCGTTCCCGGAAGTAGGCGGACGGCAGCCGGTGCAGCTTGTCCTCAAGCGCAGCCCGCAGTCCGTACATGAGCCCCTGGACGGAGCGGGCAGTAAGCGCCCCCTGAATCCAGTTGAACAGTGAAGCAAGGACATACATCACGGCCACTGCGGCCAGCAGGAGGCCCAGCCGCCCCTCGTCCAAAGCTCCCTGGAGCACGCCTTCCACCACCACGTCCGTGGCGTCGCCAAGGTATTTCGGCGCCGCAACGTTGAGTCCGGCGAAGGCGCACGTTGCAGCTACGGCGCCGAGCATAAAACGCCTGAACGGCCGCAGCCGGCCCAGGAGCCGTCCGGCCGTGGGCCAGAACTTTTCAGCCGCTCCGGGAGCTGCAGCCGGCGGCGTCATACCGGCCCGTCCAGTGCCAGCTGCGAGTCTGCGATCTCCCGGTAGGTTGAGGAACTTTTTAGCAGCTCCAGGTGCGTACCCTGCGCCACCAGCTGACCGCCGTCGAGAACCAAAATGAGGTCCGCGTTTTCGACCGCGGAGATCCGTTCCGCCACCACAATGACCGTGGCGGCAGCGAGCCTGGCTGCCAGCGCCTGCCGCAGCCGTGTGTCGGTGTCGTAGTCGAGGGCTGAGAAGCTGTCATCGAAAAGGTAGAGCGGACTCTTCCGGAGCAGGGCCCGGGTGATGCACAGCCGCTGGCGCTGGCCGCCGGAAAGATTCGTTCCGCCCTGGCCCACTGGTGTGGCAAGCCCCAGCGGCAGTTCACGCATGAAGCGCATGGTCTGCGCTGCCTCGAGGGCGTCCCATAATTCTTCATCCGTGGCTTCCGGCGCGGCCATACGGAGGTTGTCTGCAATGGTGCCGGAAAACAGGTGGGAGTGCTGGGGAACTATCGACATGGCTGCGCGCAGGGTGTCCAGCGGCAGGTCCCGGATGTCCACACCGTCCAGGCTGATTGTCCCTGCCGTGGAATCGAGGAACCGGGGAATCAGGTTGAGCAGCGTGGACTTACCACTTCCTGTAGAGCCCACGATGGCCGTGGTGGTTCCCGGTCCGGCCGTGAAGCTGATCTCCGCCAGGACAGGAGCTTCGGCGCCTGGGTGCGAAAAACCCACCCCGCTGAACTGCACAACCCCATGGGCGTCCTGCAGCCGGAATCCGCGGCCCGCCGTCCGCAGCCCGGCATTGGCTTCCTGCGGATCGCGCACCGACGGTTCAGTGGTGAGCACTGCTCCGATGCGCTCCGCGCAGACTGCCGCCCGCGGCGCCGTCATCAGGACGTACATCGCCATCATGATGGCGAGCAGGATTTGCAGGATATAGGCAATGAATGCGGCCAGCGCTCCGATGTTCATCAGGCCGGTTTGGATCCGGTGGCCGCCGAACCACACAACGGCCACGGAAGAGATGTTCACCACGAGCATGATGAGCGGCAGCATTCCCGCCACCAGGAGTGCTGACTGGAGATTGTTTGCCGTCAGGCTGCTGTTGGTCCGGGCGAAACGCCGGACCTCGTGGTCCTGGCGCACGAATGCCCGGATGACATTGGCGCCCATGATCTGTTCGCGGAGGACGCCCCCTGCGCGGTCCAGGAGGTCCTGGCCCTCGCGGTAGAGGGGAATGAGGCGCCGCACGATGAGGTACATGATCAGCAGGAGCAGTGGCACGATGACGATCACTACGGCGGACAGTGCCACGTCCTGCTGGAGGGCAAGGACGATGCCTCCCAGGCCCATCGCCGGTCCCGCTACCAGCATGGTGAACACCAGCACGGAGAACGCCTGGATCTGCTGGGTGTCGTTGGTGGCCCGGGTGGTAAGGCTCTGGGTGCCGAAGGCTGCCACTTCCTGTGAGGACAGTGACTGGATTTTGGTGAAGATTTCGGCCCGAAGCTGGTGCCCGATCCTCATTGCCACCACGGCCGCCAGGTAGCCTGCCGCTATGGCTGCTGCTGCCTGGACGACGGCTACGGCCGCCATGACGACGCCCAGGCGGGTGATGACGGCATTGTTCCCGGCCACGATCCCGTCGTCTATGATCGCGGCGTTGACCGTAGGCAGCATCAACGTGGCGGCCGCCTGGACCAACTGGAGAACAACGATGGCAACCACAGGGGCTTTGTGGGCCCCGAGCAGCCGCCTCATTAGTCCGATCAGCAACGTACCTCCACTCAGGTCAGTCAGCCGAGGGGGCAGCCGGCGGTAGCCTCTCCCCCATCAGCCACCCCGTTATTGTAAGCCAGATCACTTTCCACTGTTGTCACACCACGTGACTGCATTGTCGAGGCACTGCAGCGGACTGATCCCGGTCACGGCTTTTTGCGGCCCACCGCAAAGATCCTGCGGAAGGGATACACCGTGCCATGCCCGGTCTGCGGGTAGGCCTCCCGGAGCGCTGTTGCGTACTCCGCCTCGAACTTGGCTGCATCAGGCGCGGAGAGGGCAGCCAGGACGGGCCGCAGCGCCGTGCCGCGGACCCACTCCAGGACAGCGTCCCTGCCTGGCAGGACCTGCTGGTATGTGGTCTCCCAGGCATCGGCTGTAAACCCGGCGTCGAGCAGGATATGGAGGTAGTCCGCAGGCTCGCCCACCGATTCCCCGCCGCGCAGGACACCGCCCAGCTGTGGCGCCCACTTCTCTGAGCCCGCCAGCCCGCGCATCAGTGCGTGGGACGCGGCGTTGAAGTTCCCGGGGACCTGGAGGGCGAACCAGGCGCCGGGCCGGAGGGCATCCAGCCAAGAACGCATCATCTCCTGATGGCCCGGCACCCACTGCAGGGCGGCATTGGTCACCACCACGTCAGTCTCCGTGGAGGGTTTCCAGCCGGCGATATCGGCCTGCTCGAAGCGCAGGCCCCCGCCCGCCCCGGTCAGCGCCGCAGTTTTGGCGAGCATCTCGGAGGAGGAGTCAACGCCCACCACCTCCGCGGCGGGCCAGCGCTCCGCCAGCGTCGCTGTCAGGTTTCCCGGTCCGCAGCCAAGGTCCACCACCTGTACGGGACGGTCCGCGTGGACCCTCCCCGTCAGGTCGAAAAAAGGCCGGTGCCGGTGATCGCCGAACTGGACGTATTTCGCCGGATCCCATTCCATGTCCATCTCCACGCCTTGAAGCCGTCACGTCTACGGGCGAAGCCTAACCCGGGCCAGGCGGAATCCCGGGCCCGGCCGGGCACTAAGCTGGAAATCAATGAAACTCGTTGATCAGCTGACCGAACTTTCCGCCCCCAGCCTGCCTGCCGGCGTCGACCCCGATGACCTCTATACCCGGTTTGTGGAGTGGACAGAAAGCCGGGGACTGGCCCTGTACCCGGCGCAGGACGAGGCGATTATGGAGCTGGCAACCGGGGCCAACGTCATTTTGGCTACGCCCACCGGGTCCGGGAAGTCCCTGGTGGCCATCGCGGCCCACTTCCAGGCCATGGCCCAGGGCCGGCGCAGTTACTACACTGCGCCCATCAAGGCGCTGGTCTCCGAAAAGTTTTTTGCCCTGTGCGACATTTTCGGTGCTGAGAACGTGGGGATGATCACGGGAGATTCCGGCGTGAACCAGGATGCGCCCATCATCTGCTGCACGGCGGAGATCCTGGCCAACACCGCACTCCGCGAAGGGGCGGCCGCGGAACTGGGGACCGTCATCATGGACGAGTTCCATTTCTACTCCGACCCGCAGCGCGGCTGGGCCTGGCAGGTGCCCCTGCTGGAGCTCCCGCAGGCACAGTTCCTCCTGATGTCCGCCACGCTTGGCGACGTCAGCCGGTTCGAGGAAGGCCTGACGCATCTGACCGGGCGGCCCACCACCACGGTGAGCTCCGCGGAGCGGCCCATTCCGCTGCATTACTACTACCACGAGACGCCGGTCCACGAGACCCTGGAGGAACTGCTTTCCACCAAGCAGGTGCCGGTGTACGTGGTGCATTTCAGCCAGATCGAAGCGATCGACCGCGCCCAGACCCTGATGAGCATCAATGTCTGCACCCGCGAGGAGAAGGACGCGATCGCGGAGCTGATCGCGAACTTCAGGTTCGCGGCCGGCTTCGGCAAGACACTGAACCGGCTGGTCCGCCACGGCATCGGTGTGCACCACGCGGGGATGCTGCCGAAGTACCGCCGTCTGGTGGAACAGCTCGCCCAGGCGGGGCTTTTGAAGGTCATTTGCGGCACTGACACGCTGGGCGTGGGCATCAACGTGCCCATCCGCACCGTCCTGCTGACCGCCCTGAGCAAGTACGACGGCGTCCGCACCCGCCTGCTTAACTCCCGTGAGTTCCACCAGATTGCGGGCAGGGCAGGCCGGGCCGGGTACGACACCGCTGGGACGGTCGTGGTCCAGGCCCCCGAGCACGTAACCGAGAATGCGAAGGCCATGGCCAAGGCTGTCGCCAAGTTTGGTGACGATCAGAAAAAGCTCCGCCAGGTGGTCAAGAAGAAGCCGCCGGAGGGCTTTGTGAGCTGGGGAGAACCAACGTTCAAGCGGCTCGTCGAATCGGCGCCTGACCCGTTGACATCGAGCTTCTCCGTGACCCACGCAATGCTGATGAACCTGATGGAACGGCCCGGCGACCCGTTTGCCGCTGCCCGCCGCCTGCTGACCGAAAACCACGAGTCCCGGTCCTCCCAGCTGCAGCTCATGAAGAAGGCGCTGGGCATTTACCGGGAGTTGCTCGCGGCGGAAGTCGTGGAGCGGATCCCCGCCGAGGAGCAGGGACCCGACGGCCGCACCGTCCGGCTGACTGTGCACCTCCAGCCGAACTTCGCACTGAACCAGCCGCTGTCCCCCTTTGCACTTGCTGCACTGGAACTGCTGGATCCGGAGTCGCCGTCGTACGCCCTGGACGTGGTGTCCGTGATCGAGGCGACCCTGGAGAAACCGCGCCAGATCCTCTCCGCGCAGCAGAAGAAGGCCCGCGGCGAGGCGGTGGCGGCCATGAAGGCGGACGGCATCGACTACGACCAGCGCATGGCCATGCTGGACAGCGTTACCTACCCCCAGCCCCTGGCGGAAATCCTGGGCGAAGCCTTCGAGGTGTACCGGAAGGCTGCGCCCTGGGTGGGCGACTTCGAGCTGGCGCCCAAGTCGGTGGTCCGGGACATGTACGAGCGCGCCATGAACTTCGGCGAGTTCGTACAGTTCTACGGACTGGCCCGTTCGGAGGGCATCGTCCTGCGCTACCTTGCGGACGCCTTCAAGGCCCTCCGCCAGACTGTGCCGCAGGACATGCTCCGCGATGACCTGGAGGACCTCGTCGCGTGGCTCGGCGAGCTGGTCCGGCAGGTGGACTCCAGCCTCCTGGACGAATGGGAGGAACTTGCGTCCGGCCTGGCACCCACACCGCATGATGCTCCCCCGCCTCCCCCGCCGTCGCTCACGTCCAACATCCGGGCCTTTCGGGTGATGGTACGCAACGAGATGTTCCGCCGCGTGGAACTCTTTGCTGACGAGGACGCGGCAGCGCTGGGCGAACTCGACGGTGCCGCAGGCTGGAACGCCGAGCGCTGGGAAGACGCCCTGGACGACTACTTCGATGAACACGATGACATCGGAACCGGGCCTGATGCCCGCGGACCGGAACTGCTCATCATCACCGAGGAACGGGACCGGTGGAAGGTTCGGCAGATCTTCGAGGATCCGGCCGGCAACCACGACTGGGGCATTTCCGCCGAGGTTGACCTGGCCGCCTCCGACGAGACGGGCACCGCCGTGATCAAGGTGACGGAGGTCAACCGGCTCTGACCGGTCACACGCCGGGGCGGACACCGGACGGTAAGCTCGAACAATGAGTGTAATCCGCCCCGCAACCCGGCAAGACGTACCAGCGATCCTTCGGATGATCCACGAACTGGCGCACTACGAGAAGGAGCCGGACGCCGTCCGGAACACACCGGAAATGCTCCAGGAAGTGCTGTTCGGCGAGAACCCGCGCGTGTTCGCAGCCATGGCGGAAAACGAGGCAGGGGAAGTCCAGGGTTTCGCCCTGTGGTTCCTCAACTATTCCACCTGGGAAGGCGTCCACGGGATCTACCTGGAGGACCTCTACGTCAGCCCGGAGGCCCGCGGCGAAGGGCACGGAAAGGCACTGCTCCAGCACCTGGCCGCCACCGCCGTGGACAACGGATACGCCAGGGTGGAATGGAGCGTCCTGGACTGGAACGAGCCGTCCATCAACTTCTACCGCAGCCTTGGCGCCAGGCCCATGGACGGCTGGTCCACATTCCGGCTCACCGGCCAGGCACTCGAACGGTTCGGCAGCGCCGTCCCGGCCCGCGCCAATGGCTGACGCACGTATGCCGGCGCTGGCCGGCCCTGCGGTCCGGGTACAGCACGAGGTAAAGGCACGGCACCAGTTCCGTGGCATGCGCACCGTTGAACACTTCTTCAGGGTGCCGCTGGACCATTTCGGCAACTCCCGCAACGGCGAAACCATCACCCTTTTTGCCCGCGAATACGTCTCGGCCGCGCACTCCGAGGAACAGGCCGCAGAGCTTCCGTGGCTGCTGTTCCTCCAGGGTGGCCCGGGCGGGCGGGGCAACAGGTTCGGATCCCTGGGCGGCTGGAGCAAGGCGGCCGCCAGGGACTTCCGGATCCTGATGCTGGACCAGCGGGGCACCGGCCTCTCCTCCCCCATTGACCGCACCACACTTCCGCTGCGCGGACCGGCCGCGGCCCAGGCCGCGTACCTGGAACACTTCCGTGCCGATTCCATCGTGGCCGACGCCGAGCTGATCCGGGACGCCCTGGGGGCACGCCCGTGGACGGTTTACGGGCAGAGCTACGGCGGCTTTTGTGCCCTGACCTATCTGTCTTTTGCCCCGGAGGGCCTCCGGGAAGTACTGGTCACAGGCGGCCTTGCGCCCCTGGCCGGCCCGGCCGAGGACGTCTACCGCGCCACGTTCCAGCGCGTGGCCGCCCGGAACGCCGAGTACTTCGCCTGGTACCCGGAAGACCGTTTCGCCGTTGAGCGGATTGCCCGCCACCTGCGGCACACCCCGGAATTCCTGCCCGACGGCGGTCCGCTCACCGTGGAGCGCTTCCAGATGGTGGGTGCTTTCCTGGGCGGCAACACCAGGGTGGACAGCCTGCACCACCTGCTGGAGGATGCCTTCACGGAGACCGCCGGAGGCCCACGGCTGTCCGACGCCTTCCTGGACCAGGTGCAGGGCATCGTGTCCCGCCGCTCCAATCCCCTGTACGCGCTGATGCATGAGTCCATCTACGGCCAGGGGCAGGCCACCGGCTGGGCGGCCTGGCGCGTGCTGGACGAGTATCCGGAGTTCAGGCCGGACGCGGAGCCGCTGCTGCTGACCGGCGAAATGGTCTATCCCTGGTATTTCGAGCAGGACCCGGCACTTCGGCCCCTCCGGGAGGTGGCGGACCTGCTGGCCGCCAAAGAGGACTGGAAACCGCTTTACGATCGCGGGCAACTGGCAGCAAACACGGTTCCGGTGGCCGCCGCCGTCTACTCGGACGATATCTATGTGGACCGGAAGCTGTCCCTGGAAACGGCGTCCGCCGTCAGCGGGCTGCAGGTGTGGGAGTCCGGCGACTTCCACCACGACGGTATCGCCGACGACGGGGAAGGGATCTTCGCCCGGCTCCTGGGCATGGCACGCTCAGGCGGCCGCTGACTGCTGCCGGCCGGCCATGACGGTCAGGAACGCCACGGCCAGGACAGCTGCGCCCACGGCACCTCCCAGGAGGTTGAGCCCCAGGTAGCCAATCCAGCTGAGGACCAAACCGGACACCGCCCCGCCAACGGCGCCGGCAGCACCCATCAGCATGTCGGACACGCCCTGGACCGCAACCCGCGACTCCTGCGCCACGCTTTCGGCCAGCAGCGTGGAGCCGGACACGGTGGCCGCGGACCAGCCCAGGCCCAGCAGGACCAGGCCCACCGCCACGGCCGCGGTGGATGCCTGGCCGAACCCGGCGACAGCCACGGCCATCATCAGCAGGGTAAAACCGATCATGATGGTCTGGGCCCTGCCCGCCTTGTCCGTCAGCCAGCCCATCACGGGCGACAGGGCGAACATCCCGGCGATGTGCAGTGAGATGGTGAACCCGATGATCACCAGTACGTCGCCGGACGCCGTGTGGCCTGCATGGCTGACACCCGGGCCCTCCACCAGCTCCTGCAGGTGCAGGGGCGTCATGGACATCACGCCCACCATGACGGCGTGGGCTCCGACGACGGCGGCCACGGCCAGGAGCGCGGTCCGGGAGCCGCGGATGGCGCGCAGGCCCCGGGCGAG
>NZ_JBJURL010000060.1:0-26558 GCF_046097905.1 Pseudarthrobacter sp. NKDBFgelt
TCGGCAATCAGGTTACTCAGCTTCCCTGACTTCTTCCGCGACTCGATCGCACCCTTGGACACCACGGCGACCCCGGCAGAGTCATAGCCCCGGTACTCCAGCCGGCGCAGCCCCTCAAGAACAACATCCAACGCGCTGTGTCCGGCAATTCCGCCGTCGACTGAACGGCCCACATATCCCACGATTCCACACATAGCCTCAAGACTATCGGCAGGGGCACCCCAGATCTAAACCGGCAGGGCCCCCGCAGGAGCAGAATATTGCGGCTGCCGCCGCGCGCAGGCCGTGCTCCATTTCGCTATGTGCCGGGCGCGGGGCAGAATCTCTAGAGTGACTTTGCAACGCAACGAGGCGAACGGGGAGGGTGTCTCCCCGTTCGTTGAGCTGGACCGGCAGACCTGGTCCAGGCTCGCAGACGAGATGGAGCAGCCTCTCAACCAAGAGGACATCATCCGTCTCCGTGGCCTCGGGGACCCCCTGGACATGAGGGAGATCCGCGAGGTCTACCTTCCACTCTCCAGGCTCCTGCACCTGTATGTGGAGGCCGCCGGGCAGCTGCACGCCGCCACCACCACGTTCCTGGGTGAACACACCCAGCGCACGCCGTTCGTGATCGGCGTGGCGGGGTCTGTAGCCGTGGGCAAGTCCACCATTGCCCGCGTGCTCCGTGAAATGCTGCGGCGCTGGCCCGGCACCCCCAATGTGGAACTCATCACCACGGACGGCTTCCTCTATCCCCTGGCTGAGCTCAAGCGGCGCCAGCTGCTGGAGCGCAAGGGCTTTCCGGAGTCCTATGACCGCCGGGCGCTGCTCCGTTTCGTGAGCGAGATCAAGAGCGGCGCCGAGGAAGTGCGCGCCCCCTGGTACTCGCATGTGACGTATGACATCGTTCCAGGCAAGGAAGTGGTGGTCCGCCGGCCTGACGTTTTGATCGTGGAGGGCCTGAACGTCCTGGCTCCGGCGCGTCCGCGGCACGACGGGCGGCAGGGCCTGGCGCTGAGCGACTTCTTCGACTTCTCCATCTACGTGGACGCCAAGACCTCCTACATCGAGGAATGGTACGTGGACCGGTTCCGCAAGCTGCGGAGCACCGCGTTCGCCCAGCCGGAGTCCTACTTCCACCGGTACGCCACCCTGTCCGACGACGAAGCGGAGACCACGGCGCGGGACATCTGGAAGCGCATCAACGAGCCCAACCTTGAGGAGAACGTCCTTCCCACCCGGGGACGTGCGCAGCTGGTGCTCACCAAGGAGGCGGACCATTCGATCCGCCGCATGCTCCTCCGGAAGGTTTAACACAGGTGTGCCAGGATTGCTCCCCTGTTTCCGGGCAGGCGGCGAGCCGGCGCAGCTTCACGCGCTTCCTCGCGGCGGGCGCCGGACTCACTGTCCTGGCAGCCTGCACACCGGAGGCACCCAACGCCGTGCCGCCGCCGTCGGCTCCTGCCTCCGCTTCCTCACCGGCTGCGGTAACCGCCACTCCGACCCTGGAAATTACGACGGCGGCGCCCACCACTGAGGCTGCGGCACCGGCCGCGCCGTCCCCCACGCCGTCGCCCTCGGCTGCGCTTCCGCGGCAGTTCTCCCACACTGATCCGGCCAGCCCCTGGTTGATCGTGAACAAGCACCGTCCGCTGGTACCGGCGGGGTTCGTCCCGGCTGACCTGGTGCGTCCCGCCGTCGCCATGACTGCTTCCGGTGAGGCGTCGCTGCTGAACAGCACGACGGCAGCTGCTGCGGAGGCCATGTTCGCGGCGGCCGCGCGGGACGGCGTGGCAATGGTCCTGGCCAGCGGGTACCGCTCATACACCACCCAGGTGGCCACCTACAACGGCTATGTGGCCTCCCGCGGCCAGGCCGACGCGGACACGGCCAGCGCCCGGCCCGGCTATTCGGAGCACCAGACGGGCTGGGCGTTCGACATTGCCGACGGCAACGGCGCCTGCGGGTTCCAGCCGTGCTTCGCGGACCAGCCCTCGGCCGTCTGGGCCAAGGCGAATGGGCACCGGTTCGGGTTCGTGGTGCGGTACCCGTGGATGTTCCACCCCATCACGGGGTACTACTACGAGCCCTGGCACCTGCGGTACATCGGGGTGGAGGCGGCCACGGACATGGTGAACCGCGGGATATTTACCTTGGAGGAGTACTTCGGTGTGGAAGCGGCTCCGGGGTATCCGTAGGGATGTGCGGACGCCCCGGCCGTACGATCGGCAGGCCGGCTTAGTTCCCGACACGGGCAAGTAATTTACTTTGCTGTCATGTGCGGCTCATATGGGTGCGCTAGCCTGGTCCGTATGTTGACAGGATTCAAGAATTTCATCATGAAGGGCAACGTCGTAGACCTTGCCGTCGCCGTCGTGATGGGTGCCGCTTTCGGCGCCGTCGTGACCTCCATCGTCGAGGGCCTGCTCACACCACTGATCGGGCTCCTTTTCCAGGCCAAGGGCATCGAGGAGATGCAGTGGGAGGGGTTCCTGTATGGACAGGTCATCTCGTCCATCATTTCGTTTGTGCTGATCGCCGCCGCGATCTACTTCGTGGTCATCATGCCCATGAACCACATGATCGAACGCCGCAACCGCAGGCTGGGGATCGGCCAGGACGTAAAGGACGAGGCGGACGAGGATCCGCAGATCGCCCTGCTCACCGAGATCCGGGACGCGCTGAAGAGCCGTTCCTAAACGCTTATTGCCGAAAGTGGCCCGTTTCCTTTCCGGAAACGGGCCGCTTTTTGTTGTGCCGGGCTGTCTTACGGTGCTTTCGACGACGATTGTCTGACAAGCCGCATCCCAGACAAAATTCGATCGGGGGCAGCCCACGCAAACAATATATAACCGGTCGCCATCAGTAACCCAAAGCCGATAAGGGGTGCGGGCGAGTCCAGCAGAACCACAATTCCAATATGTAGGCCAGCCCCCACAACGAACGCGAGCTTTCTCAGCCTAGGTATCCATAGGGCTACTGCAAGGAAGGTCTCAGCCACAATGCTGGAAGCAGCCGCAACGGGCAGCAACTGCTCCGGGATGGGCACCCAACCTTGGAGGAAAGTCGAGAGGACCTCCCCGGACAGATACTGCGGGTTCACCTTCGATAGGGCAGTCCACGCATACAGCGTGGTGATTAAAATCTGGATTAGGAATGCGGGCCAGTACGAGACGGATGTCGCGCGAGGCGAGCGCGAAAAGCGCCAAGCATTCGCGGAGCCGCTCACTCCTAGGAATGCAGCCAACATCATGAGAAGAACCATGTGGTTGCTATAGGTCTGTTGCTCAATGAGGAGGACTAAAGCGGTAGTAGTGGCCACCATGATCGCAGGCAGTCTACCCGCAATTCCAAGAATCATCGCAACCGCGGCGACGATCGAGACAACGAATAGCGCTCGAACAAAATCTAGGCTAAGCAACGGCAAAGCTTCGAATACTGGAAGCGCCAAATATTGCCCCGAGGAGGCCCTGGCGAGCACCCGCACCCATTCGAAGGAGAACCACACAGCGACCACGCCGACCAAAATCCGGCAGAGTGCCAGTGGACGGGGATCTATAACATCAGTCAAAAACTTGTGCATGAATACACCACCCGATGCTGCGGCACAGAACGCGTCAGCTGCACTGAATCCACGTTGGGTTGCCGCTCACAGATGTGCCTGGCCACAGGAAGAAAGTAGTCAATTTCTGGCCTAAAGCCGGAAGCAATGTCGCCTATATTGCGCTCTTCGATAGAACCGTCAGAGAGTCTGACTTCAATTTCAGGTAGGTGCACCGCCGCAGCATACATATGCCAGCCGAATTTGGCGGGTCGCGGTTCATCGACGGAGGCAAGAGGCACTAAGAGCATCACGCCAAGCGCTAAAACGACAAACCCGCCGCGAAGAAGAAAGACCATTCGCCCCACAGTTGTGTCATCTGTGGGAAATAAATTTGTTGTCCCCATAGTCAGATGCTAGTTCAAGAACTAACTCAACTCGAGGTGAATTTAGTCAGCTATAAGTTCCAGGGCGAGTTCGGCACGGACCACCTGGGCCAGGTGCTCGGCAATGGAGTGGGCGGTTTCTTCGTCCGCGGCCTCCACCATCACGCGCACCACGGGCTCCGTGCCGGAGGGGCGGAGCAGGACACGACCGGTATCGCCCAGTGCGGCTTCTGCTGCCGCCACGGCCTGGGCTAGGACCTCGTTGCTGCCGACGCGAGTGCGGTCCACGCCCTTGACGTTGATGAGGACCTGGGGAAGCTTGGTCATCACGGTGGCGAGTTCTTTGAGCGGCTTTCCGGTCAGGGCGATCTGGGCCGCGAGCTGCAGCCCGGTGAGGACGCCATCGCCGGTGGTGGCGTAGTCCGCGAAAATCACATGGCCGGACTGTTCCCCGCCAAGGTTGAAGCCGCCGTCGCGCATCTCTTCCAGCACGTAGCGGTCCCCCACTGCCGTTTCGCGGATGCTGATGCCGGCCTGGCGGAGGGCGATCTTCAGGCCGAGGTTGCTCATCACGGTGGCAACCAGGACGTCGTCCTTGAGCTTTCCGGACTCTTTGAGCGCTACGGCGAGGATGGCCATGATCTGGTCGCCGTCCACCTCGGCGCCTTCGTGGTCCACGGCGAGGCAGCGGTCGGCGTCGCCGTCGTGGGCGATTCCCAGGTTGGCGCCGTACTTCAGCACAGCGTCCTTGAGGGGGCCAAGGTGGGTGGAGCCGACGCCGTCGTTGATGTTGTGGCCGTCCGGTTCCGCGCCGATGACGATCACGTCCGCGCCGGCGTCCTTGAAGACCTGGGGTGAGCAGCCGCTGGCGGCGCCGTGGGCGCAGTCCAGGACCACTTTGATGCCCTCCAGGTTGTGCGGGAGGGTGCCCAGAAGGTGGACGATGTAGCGGTCCTCGGCGTCGGAGAAGCGCTGGATGCGGCCAACGTCCGCGCCGACCGGGCGCACCGCCTCCTTGGACATCTGGGCCTCGATGGCGTCTTCGACGTCGTCCGGGAGCTTCTGGCCGCCGCGGGTAAAGAACTTGATGCCGTTGTCCGGGGCAGGGTTGTGGGAGGCGGAGATCATTACGCCGAAATCCGCGTCCAGATCAGCAACCAGGTAGGCCGCCGCGGGCGTGGGGAGGACACCGGCGTCGTAGACGTCAATGCCGGAACTGGAGAGCCCGGCCTCCACCGCGGCGGCGATGAACTCGCCGCTGGCGCGCGGGTCACGGGCCACCACGGCGCGCGGTCGCGTTCCGTTGGAGTTGCGGTCGTGGCCGAGCACGACGGCGGCCGCCTGGGCCAGCTGCATAGCCAGCTCCGCAGTCAACAGACCGTTCGCCAGGCCCCGGACACCATCAGTTCCAAATAATCTAGACACCGGTCAAGTCTAGAGGATGGGGCTGCTGCGGCTTGAAACGGCAGGTCAGTCAGCCTTGCCTGGCACCTTGAGCTGCGTGGCCGCGGCAGTCGTCGGTTGGAATCTCTCTCACGCCCTGCCAAACCGCTGGGATGTCAGATGCCACCCATTGCACTCACTGCTGGGGTAGACGCTGGCCTCACGTGTTCCACGATGATTCGAGCGCTGGATGGCTCGGAGAGCATGCACGGCAATTTTCCGGCTAGGATAGATGATTTTGACCCAATGAGCCACGGGCGAAGTCCAATTCAGGAAGTCGCGTGGCTCACTTCTACACTTGATCGGCTGTTTAGTACAGACCGACCCGGATCCACTCGAAGTGGCTGGTCGGGTACAAAGTAATGCGGTTTTGGTGTCACCGCATTCACAAATTAGCAAGAGCACTTGTTCGATTAGGAATTAACGACAGAAGCCCACCCCGCCAATGGCGGGACGGGCTTCTGTGCAAGCGGATTTAGCGCTTGGAGTACTGCTGAGCCTTGCGGGCCTTCTTGAGGCCGGCCTTCTTACGCTCGATGACGCGGGCGTCGCGAGACAGGTAACCGGCCTTCTTCAGGGTGGCGCGGTTGTTCTCGACGTCGATCTCGTTCAGCGAACGGGCGATGCCGAGGCGCAGTGCACCGGCCTGGCCGGAGATGCCGCCACCGTGGATGCGGGCAATGACGTCGTAGGCGCCTTCGAGATCAAGGATCTTGAAGGGCTCGTTGACGTCCTGCTGGTGCAGCTTGTTCGGGAAGTAGTTGTCCAGCGCACGGCCGTTGATGGTCCACTTGCCGGAGCCGGGGACGACGCGAACGCGTGCAACGGCTTCCTTGCGGCGGCCAACAGCTGCGCCGGCAACGGTCAGGGCCGGGCGCTCCTTCTTCGGCGCAGCCGCGTCAGCAGCTGAGCTTTCAGAGGTGTAGCTGGTCAGGGTTTCCTCAGCCTCAACGGCTTCGGTGGTCTCTTCGTTCTGAGCCACGATTCTCCTTGTATAGATAAGTTGTTTGGTGGCCAGGACTACTGGGCGACCTGGGTGATTTCGAAAGTCTTGGGCTGCTGGGCGGCGTGCGGGTGCTCAGCACCGCGGTAAACCTTCAGCTTGCCCAGCTGCTGGGCAGCGAGGGAGTTCTTGGGGAGCATGCCCTTGATGGCCTTCTCCACGGCGCGGACCGGGTTGGATTCCAGGAGTTCCGCGTAGTTGACGGAGGTCAGGCCGCCCGGGTAGCCGGAGTGGCGGTATGCGCGCTTCTGCTCCAGCTTGGCGCCGGTGAGGGCAACCTTTTCAGCGTTGATGATGATGACGAAGTCGCCCATGTCCATGTGGGACGCAAAGGTGGCCTTGTGCTTGCCGCGCAGCAGGATTGCGGTCTGGCTCGCGAGACGACCAAGGACAACGTCTGTGGCGTCAATGACGTGCCACTGGCGGTTGATATCGCCGGGCTTCGGGGTGTACGTACGCACGGTGTTTGCCTCGTTCTTGTTCTGGCGTTCTTTTTTAGGTGTCACTAGCTCGTGCACCTACTATCTGCGCGCTACCGGAACAGAGGTGAGGGCTCTATGTAACCAGTCATCCTGTGGTTCCGAATGTGCACGTTGAGTAGTTATCCTGCAACCGGATTCTCAAGCGGGCACGCACCATCGGAATAGGACACGCACAACGACTCCCAAGATTAGCGCGTTAAGGGGTTCAGGGTCAAAATGGGGTAGCCGGAGGTTGCCCAAGCACCTGCCGGCCTGACGAACGCAGGGGGTCGCGTGATTGCATCGGGTACAGACGGTTCCGTCGCGTGGCTGCTGGTGACCGCATCCGCCCTCTTAGGGCTAGTTCTCTCCCCCCTCGCCGAAAACCTCATCGCTAAGCGTCTTCCCCGCCTGGGCGGCCTTCCTACTGTGCCAGTCAGAGTTACGACGGCGGCAATTACCGCCGTTCTTTGTGTCGCCTTTAGCTTGCGGTTCGGCTTAGAACTCGGGCTGCCGGCTTTCCTGTTCCTGGCAGTTCTCGGCGTGCAGCTGTCCCGGATCGACATCGCCCTGCATTTGCTGCCCAACCCGCTCGTGCTCATACTGCTTGCCGGCGGTTTCCTCCTATTTCTAATGCCAGGATTTCCTAATATGCAGGCCGATGACCTGCTTCGCGCGGCACTCGGAGCCCTGGTTCTGTTCGCTGGCTACCTCGTTTTGGGCCTTGCCTCTCCGGGAGCCATCGGAATGGGCGACGTAAAGCTCGCCGCACCTGTCGGTCTCTACCTCGGGTACCTAGGCTGGAGCCAACTGCTATACGGTGGCTTGCTTGGGTTCATCCTCAACGGTGTAGTCACGGCGTTGCTTCTCAGCAGAAAAGGCCGGAAAAAGGCGTCAGAAGTGGCCCATGGGCCGTCAATGCTCGGTGCTCTCGCTGGGGCCAGCCTCTTCATTCCATAGCCCTCGATCTAGCGCCAGTCCAGGCCCTCTCTATGCCTGGGCTCCTCCTTCCAAGTAGTCGGCCACTGTACTCGCCTGCCTACTTGAGTACCTCCCCCATCTTTCGAGTACGTACTTTTCGCGCCCCCTGAAAAAGTCGAGTACCACTACGCATTGTTGCCTCTACACCCCCAATGACAATCTCTTCTTAGCGAAGTCCAGCCGCTAAGGATTTATGGGGGCAGCTGGAAATTCGTTGAAATCATATAAACCCATTTCACCGAATTAAAGGAAATTACAATGACTTCTCTCATGGTCTCAATGACTGTTTTTATCGCCGGCATCAAGGAGCGCTTTGAATCGGAAAAGGGCGCAACGGCCACAGAGTACTCACTGCTGGTCGGCCTGATTGCACTCGTGCTTGTTGGGGGTGTGGGAGTCTTCGGCGGTGCACTCGATACCTGGTTCGATAACCTCGGCGGCATCGTCACCGGCTGGACCACCCCTGCCGCGACCTAAATAGCAGGTCCATTCGACTCTCTAACGTGCCGCGTTCACGTTCTCAGAACGTGAACGCGGCACACCTCGTTACTCCGCTGCGACCGTCCAGGGGGACCCTTTGAATTGCAGCCAAGAAAGTTCAACGAAGGAGAAGGGTGCAGTGGCTGTGGAGTTCGCTCTAGTGGCACCGATTCTCATCGCGTTACTAATTGCCATCGTGGAATTCGCGAATGCCTACAATATTCAGGTTTCTGTAACGCAAGCCTCGCGAGAAGCAGCGCGAACAATGGCCATAACCAAGGACCCAGCGCAGGCAACGTCTGCCGGCAAAGCGGGAGCCCCTTCCATCGACACGTCGCTACTGACTTTTGACTACGGCCTGGCAAGTTGCCCCGCGGCGACACCAGCGCCGAATGCCGTAGTGACCGTAACTTACACCGGAGCTTCATTAACCGGATTTTTTGGGTCTTCCCTGACTCTTAGCGGTAAAGGGGCTATGCAATGCGGCGGTTGAGCGCAAAGACAAAACCTTGTACATCGAGTGAGCGCGGCGCGGCGGGCGTGACAGTCGCGGTCATGATGCTCGTTCTGATCGGCGCGGGGGCGGTAGCCGTCGACGTGGGGCAGATTTATGCAGAGCGTGCCCAGCTGCAGAACGGCGCGGATGCAGGCGCTCTGGCAGTAGCAGCTAGCTGTGAGCCTGGACCCTGCGATCCGTCAGCTGCTGCACCATTGGCCGATGCCAACTCCAACGATGACGAAAGCGATGCCTCCGTAGACCTAACCGTTCTTGGTCAAGTTACCGTGCGCACGTCGACCAGAAATGGATCCTCAAGTTTCCTAACCAAGATGTTTGCGTCAGCGTTGAGCGCGGGACCAGTTTCGGTGGGTGCCACGGCAACCGCTGCCTGGGGATCTCCCGGATCCGGTCCCGCGGCTCTGCCCCTGACCTTCGCGCCATGTCAGTTCGACGTAGACGGATCCATCCACACAATTCTGACGCACGGCAGCGAAAGCTGTGTGAGCGATAGTCCTTCGGGAGCGCCAATCCCGGGTGGCTTCGAATGGCTCATTCCGGATTCCGGCGAATGCGAGGCAACCGTGCATCCGGATGACACGACGACAGCCGGTGTTGTAGATCCGTACGCAATTTCAAAGACGGGCCTAAGTTTCCCATCAGAATGCAAGGACCTCATACCTACGTATCTGAACCAAGTAATCCTGTTTCCAGTCTTCTCATCCGTCGTAGGAACGGGCGCTAACGCGAAGTATTACATCAAAGGCTATGCAGCCTTCCTGCTCTTGGGCTACAGCTTTCCGGGATCAACTGGAGGCGACCAAACGGGCCTCGGCGGAACGAACCGCGGAGTTCGGGGAAAGTTTGTCAGCTGGGTCGCTGATCCGGCGGTATACGACGGAGGCGGTTATTCCGGCGGAGGCGCCGAGCTGCCACCACACCTCGTGAAGTAGAAATCCACAAAAGGGGAAAGTAATGAAAGCACGCCTACTGGGAGGCATCGCCGCGCTGGTTGTCGCAATTATAGGCACCGTCCTTCTCTTCAATTACGTGCAAGGGGCCGATCGCCGAGCACTTGCCAACACAGAAACGGACGACGTCCTAGTCATAAAGCAGGAGGTGGCGGCTGGCACTCCGGCCAGCCAACTCGGCCAATACCTCATCACGAAGACCGTTCCGCGTACAGCAGTGGCCGAAGGCGTTGTTGACGATCTGGAATCTCTTGGCTCGAAAGTTACGGCCGTTGCCCTGCAGCCTGGAGAGCAATTGCTCAACAGCCGCATGGTGGACGCCAACGCGTTCCTGGGACCCGCCAGGGTGGAGGTTCCCGAAGGACTGCAGGAAATCACAGTCCGCCTCAGCATCGACCGGGTCGTTGGCGGCAAAATACAAGCCGGCGACACAGTGGGGGTCTTCATTTCGCTGGGCGATGCTGGCGGAGCTGAAGCCGAGGGTGGCAGCGGGACACAGCTGACATTCCACAAGGTGCTCGTGACAGCCGTCCAGTTCAGCTCAGGCCAAGCAGCGCAGAGCCAAGGTGAGGCGACGCAAGCCAGCTCGCAGGGCGCCCTCAATGCAGACAGCCAGGCTAAGCAGACTTCCAGCGACTCCTACCTAATCACATTCGCCAGGAACGCCGTTGATGCTGAAAAGCTGGTGTACGCCGCGGAATTCGGGAAGATCTACCTCTCGAAAGAGCCGGCGAGCGCCACCGAGGGCACCAGCGGAGTCGTCAACCAGACAAAGGTATTCCGATGAGCCGGTTCATTTTGATCTCACCCTCCGTGGATTATGAACGCAAAGTTCGGGCATCCGTTGCCCCCTTGAGCGGATCGCTCCAGTACTTTCAGGCGGCATACCTGCCTGAATCTCCGGAGGACATCCTTCGGCAGCAAGCCGGCGAACCGCCCGAGGTCCTGATCCTTGGCCCCGGCCTGCCCCAGGATGAGGCACTGAAGTTTTCAGCCATCATGGACCTGCAGTACCCCGAGATCAGCATTGTTTTAGCTGCGGACGACGACGGCGAGCTGGCACTGAACGCCATGCGTTCAGGCATCCGGGATCTCCTTTCGCCCTCGGCCGACATGGACCAGGTGCGGGCTTTGGTGGAACGCGCAAGCCTTGCTGCGGCGGGACGTCGACGCGGACTGGGTCCCAACACGGCGGAACGCCCCACTACCGAGGGAGGCCGGGTAATCGCCGTCATGTCGCCCAAGGGTGGCGTTGGCAAAACAACGATTGCCAGCAACCTCGCCATCGGTCTGGGACAAATCGCTCCAATGAGCGTCGTTGTGGTGGATCTGGATCTCCAGTTCGGTGACATCGGCAGCGGTCTCATGCTCGAGCCCGACTTCACCATTACGGACGCAGTTGTTGGTGCGGCGAGCCAGGATGCCATGGTCCTCAAGACGTACTTGACACTGCACGCCGGTAACATCTACGTCCTCTGTGCCCCCCGCAACCCTATTGACATGGATAGGATCAGCGGCGAACACATCAGCCACCTCTTGCGCCAGCTCCGCGCCGAATTCCAATACGTGGTGGTGGATACGGCTCCTGGGCTTGGTGAACACGTGCTCGCAACCCTGGAACAGGCAACAGATGCTGTTTGGGTTTGCGGTATGGACATCCCGAGCATTCGGGGTTTGCGAACGGGGTTCCAGATTCTTTCGGAGCTTGACCTGCTCCCAGATCATCGACACGTTGTCCTCAACATGGCCGACCGCAAGACCGGCCTCACCGTTCAGGACGTAGAGGCGACAATTGGCGCTCCGGTAGATATAGTCCTTCCCCGGTCCAGGAATGTCCCCTTCTCGACCAACAAAGGCGTTCCCCTACTGCAGGACGGTAGCAGGGACCCGGCAGCGAAAGGCCTCAGGCAGCTGGTGGAGCGTTTCAAACCGAACTGGGAAGCTCCACGCAAGAAGCTGCACAGAAGGGCGGTAGTCCAGTGACTCTCTCACACCGATTCGCGAAGTTGCGCGGCGACGAAGTCAGCGGTGTCGAGGCGCCGGCGTCTTCCACCTCACAACAACAGCCAGCTACCCTGGGCGCCATCCAGCAGGCCCAGGCGACTCAACAAGCTCAGGCCCCCGCTGCGATGGAGGTGACCACCGGAAACGCCAGCGAAGCCTTGTCGGGTCTGAAAGAGCGCGCCAGCCAAGCTCTTTATGAGCGTCTTGGTTCTCGGATCACAGATTCCTCCTTGGAGGAATCTGAGCTTCATCAGTTCGTAAAGGATGAGCTGAAAGCCGTCGTAGATGAAGAGCAAGTCCCACTGTCGCAGGGGGAACGGCAGCGGCTGACCCGGGAAATCATCGACGATGTCCTTGGCCACGGTCCGATGCAGCGCTACTTGGACGACCCTACTGTCACTGAAATTATGGTCAACCGAGCTGACCAGATCTACGTTGAACGTAACGGCCACCTCTTCCTGACGGACACGAAGTTCAGTTCCGAAGAGGCGTTGCGCCGAGTAATTGAACGAATAGTGACGCGCATCGGGCGCCGGATTGACGAGTCTTCACCCCTTGTGGATGCACGTTTGGCAGATGGTTCACGCGTGAACGCCATCATTCCACCGCTGGCCGTCAATGGCGCATCCCTCACCATCCGAAAGTTTGGGAGGGAGGCGCTGACGGTACAAAAGCTGATCAGCTTTGGCAGTTTGTCCCCCGAGATGGCCGAACTCCTGCAGGCATGCGTCCTCGCCAAGATGAACATCATCGTGTCGGGCGGTACGGGTACTGGCAAGACGACGATGCTGAACGTACTCTCATCTTTCATTCCGGCCACGGACAGGATTGTCACCATTGAGGACGCGGTTGAACTGCAACTCCAGCAGGACCACGTAGTCAGGTTGGAGAGCAGGCCGGCAAACATCGAAGGCAAGGGCGAAGTCTCCATCCGCGATCTGGTGCGTAACTCGCTTCGCATGAGGCCAGACCGAATCGTTGTTGGTGAAGTCCGCGGTGGTGAGTCCTTGGACATGCTCCAGGCGATGAATACGGGGCACGACGGATCGATCTCAACTGTTCACGCGAACTCCCCCAGGGATGCAGTAGCCCGATTGGAGACCTTGGTCCTTATGGCGGGTATGGACCTTCCGCTTCGAGCCATCCGGGAGCAGATCGCATCAGCCGTAAACCTCATCGTGCATATTTCGCGGCTTCGTGACGGATCCCGGCGTGTAACGCACATCACAGAGGTCCAGGGAATGGAAGGTGACATCGTCACGCTTCAGGACGCCTTCGTCTTCGACTACTCGGCTGGCATAGACGCCAACGGGCGTTTCCTCGGGAAGCCGATTCCCACTGGCGTGCGGCCACGTTTCACAGACCGTTTCGAGGAACTGGGCATTAGGATCTCTCCCACTGTATTCGGTGCACAAGCGGTCAGGGGACGGTAATGGACACTCCAGAAGCCCCAATGCTGATGTTGGTAGCGGGCGTGCTCATGATCTTCACTGCGATGATTGTTCTGTTCGTCGTGGTCCTCAAGCCCGGAAGCGCGATCCCCCTCTCACGGCGTCGGCCGGATGTCGCCTCCGCTAGCTCAAGGCTGACCGTCTTGACCGATTCAGCGGTGGGGGCAATTAACAAGCAGCTGAAGGGAAAGAACGACTTCCTGGTCAGCCGGGAGAAACTCGAGCGGGCAGGCCTCAAAACCCAACCCGCCGATTTCCTGCTCATGATGGGCGCAGGCACCGTCGCTGGCAGCGTCTTCGGATTCCTCTTGGGTGGACTGTTCTTCGCGATTCTGATGATCGCCGTCGTACCTGCCGGCATGATGGCCTACCTTGCCGTATTGACCTCGCGCCGCAAGAGCAAGTTTGACGAGCAACTGCCCGACACACTGCAAATGCTGACGGGGAGCATGCGGGCAGGGCACAGCCTCATGCGGGCAATTGATGCTTCTGCTCGGGAGACAGACGCTCCAATGTCCGAGGAGCTGAGCCGAATAGTCAACGAAACCAGGATCGGGCGGGACCTTGGGGAGTCCATGATAGACGTCTCCGCACGCACCGGCAGTGAAGACTTTGCGTGGATCTCCCAGGCCATCGAAATACACCGGGAAGTGGGCGGCGACCTTGCTGAAGTGCTTGACCACGTGGGGGAGACCATCCGAGATCGCAATCAGATCAGGCGTCAGGTCAAAGCCCTCAGCGCAGAAGGAAAGATGTCGGCGGCCGTTCTCATGGGACTCCCGGTGGTGCTTTTCTTCGCTCTGATCCTGATCAACCCGCAGTACGCCAAGACGTTCACCAGCACGGTTCCAGGATTCCTCATGCTTGGCGCCGCAGCTGTGATGCTCACAGCCGGCGGCTTCTGGCTCAGCCGCTTGATCAAACCGAAGTACTAGGAGGGTCGACATGTCACCCATGGCACTTGGGGCAATTCTGGCCATTATTCTGCCCATCACGTACCTGGTATGGTCCGTTGCGGCGACTGACAGGGTTGCGTTGCGGAACATCCAAGCCAATCTTGGTCAGCGCGCAAGGAATGCGGCGCCGCAGAATCTCGCGGCAGAGTTCGGCGCCATTGCACGCAAAGTCACGCCAGTAGGCTACGTTGCCTGGCTGGACAAGCAGCTGGCAGCCGTGGGCAGGCCCAAGGATTGGCCCCTGGAGCGGCTGCTGATTGTGAAGCCAATGCTGGCGCTCGGCGCCGGCGTCCTTGGGCTCCTCAACTTCCTCGCCTCACCGGCACCCGCACGCTTTGCAGTTCTGGTCGCCGCGCTGGCATTCGGGTACTTCGCACCGGACCTGCTGGTACGCACCAACGCTGAGAAGCGCAGGGCCAAAATTCGACAGGAGCTGCCGAATAGTCTGGACCAGATGCTGATCTCGGTGCAGGCTGGGCTGGGATTCGAGGCTGCGATGGCCCGCACCGCCCAGAATGGCAGTGGACCGCTCGCAGATGAGATGACCCGCACTCTGCAGGATATGCAGGTGGGACGCTCCCGCAAGGAGGCCTACCTGGCAATGTCCGATCGCGTTGACGTACCCGACCTCCGTTCCTTCATTCGTGCGATTGTCCAAGCCGATGCGTACGGCATAGCCATCGCGAAGGTACTGAAGGTTCAGGCCCACGAGATGAGGCTCAAGCGCCGGCAGCGGGCCGAGGAACACGCGATGAAGATTCCAGTGAAGATCCTCTTTCCTCTTATCTTCTTTATTTTTCCGACCCTCTTCATCATCCTGCTGGGCCCGGCCGTCATGAACATTGTCGCCGCCATTTCCTAGGAGGAATTATGAATCGTCTGACTATGACCGTGCTCCGGGTGGCCGCGTTGTTCACCCGCCTGCGCGACCCGGAACGCGGCGCCACCGCGTCGGAGTACAGCATTCTCACTGGGTTTATAGCAATGGTGATTGTCGCCGGTGTGGGTCTCTTCGGGACCCGACTCAACTTCTTTTTCGGTTTCCTCACCACTGGCGTGAAGACTGCTCTAGGTATCCCGTAGTCTCCCCGCCGCAGCGCCGCCAGGCGCCCCACATACCGGACCCCCTCGGCACCCAGAACCGAGGGGGTCCGCTTGTGTGCGCTCGGCCTTGCGAAATCCAGCGTTAGCGCAGCGAGGACCCAGTAATAGCGCAGGAGAAATACACCCTGTAAAGCCTTTGCGCAGGATGCTCCAAGATCCGGGTTTGGTGGCAAATCTGCTTGCTAACTTCGTTTCAGTGCTGGTGCAGGGCCAGCCATCCGTCTCGCTCAGGAGTACAGAATGCTTTCTCTTTACACCAACCTCATGATCCGCCTCCGTAACGAAGAGAAGGGCGCTACTGCTGTTGAATACGGCATCATGGTCGCCCTCATCGCCGTCGTCATCATCATCGCCGTTAGCACCCTCGGTGGCACTTTGACCGGGCTCTTCGAGGACGTCAACGCCGACATCATCACTCCCCCGGCTCCCGCCGCCTGATAGCAATCCGGTTCCGGCCCCCCATATCGGAACCGCACCGCCTCAAAGAAGCAGGCCCAAAACACGAGTCATCCAAGAGGAGGTGCAGCAGGTGTCACACGATTCGGAACGCGGTGCAGCCGCCGTCGAATTCGCGATCCTGCTGCCCCTCCTCTTGATGCTTGTCCTGGGAACCATCGAGTTCGGCCGGGCCTACAACGCCCAGATCACCCTCACCAACGCAGCCCGCGACGGCGTCCGGGTGATGGCCATCGGCAACGATCCAGCCGGGGCAAAGTCCGCAGCCCAGAACGCCGCGGCATCCGTCAGCAGCACCATCCCCGCCTCGGACATCACTCTCAGCACCAACGCGTGCAGCACAGGCGCCCAGGTGACCCTCACCATCAAGTACAACCTGTCCACCATCACCGGCATTGCCGGCCCATTCCCGATGACCGGCAAGGGAGTCATGCTGTGCGGCGGCTGACCCTGGACAAAGCAACAAACGAAGAAGGCGCCATCAGCGTCATCGTCGCCATCCTCCTGGTGACCCTCCTCGGCTTCGTGGCCATCGCCGTGGACGTCGGGGTGATCTACTCGGAACGCGCGCAGCTGCAGAACGGCGCCGATGCCTCAGCCATTGCCCTCGCGCAGAAATGCGCACGGGACGCAACGGATTCAGTGTGTTCCACAACGTCCACCCTCGCGGTGAGCCTCGCCAACCAGAACGCCCTGGACGGAATGAGCGACGTGCACACCATCGAGCTCGACACAACCGCACGGAAAGTCAGTGTCACCACCTCCGCGAAAGAGGCTGGCGGCACGGACAACTCCGTCTCCCTCTTCTTCGCCGACGTCCTCGGCGTTCCCACCAAAGAAGTGGGTGCCCGGGGATCGGCCATCTGGGGCAGCCCCCAGGCCGGCCGCACCGCATTCCCCCTGGCATTCTCCGTGTGCCAGGTCAAGGACAACATCGGCGGCGGTCTCCAACTCCTCCAGGAACACGGCAAGAACGCCAACGCCGACTGCAACTACGGCCCGTCCGGGGCGGCAGTGCAGGGCGGTTTCGGCTGGCTTGTCCAGGACGCCGGACAGTGCGGCGGCACCATCGACCTCGCCGTCAGCGAAGGCGGCAGCGACCCCGGCAACAACGCCCCCGGCAACTGCACCACCGAACTCAACCGCTGGGCCAGCGACATCACCGCCGGCCGCGACGTCATCGTCCTCCTCCCGGTGTTCAACACGGTCACCGGAACAGGAAACGGTGCCGTCTACGGGCTGGTCTCCTTCGCGGCCTTCAAAGTAACCGGATGGAAATTCAGCGGCGAATCGTCCCTCCCCTACACCTTCCAAAACAGGGCATCGACGACGACGGGCGTCACAACCGCCACGGCTTGCCGCGGCGAGTGCCGCGGCATCATCGGCAAATTCGTCAAATACGTCTCCCTCGCCGACGGCTACACCCTCGGGCCCGTAGACGAATACGGCGCCACCATCGCCCGCCCCGTCCTCTAGCCATCACCCCAGATATTCAGGAGCTGAAAGTGAAGTCTCGCCTGCTCGCCGGAACGGCCGCGGTTGCCCTGGCGCTCGTGGGAGCCCTCCTCATCATCTTCTACGCGAACGGCGCCGACCAGCGGGCCCTCGCATCCACCGAACCCGTGGACGTCCTGGTGGTCAAGACCGCCATCCCCGCCGGCACCCCGGTCAACGACATGGCTGCTTCCCTGGTCATTGAAACCGTCCCCGCCGCTGGGAAGTCCAAGTCCGCGCTGAGTACGTTGGACAACAAGGCCAACACCGTCAGCGCCGTGGACCTCGTCCCGGGCGAACAGCTCCTGGCAGAGCGGCTCGTGGCCCCCGACGATGCTGAGGACGAGGGTGCAACGAAGGTCCCGGCTGGCTTCCTTGAGGTCTCCTTCCAGTTGGAGCCGCAAAGGGTGGCTGGTGGACGTATCAACGTCGGTGATCACGTTGGCATCTTCCTCTCCTTTGAAGACGGCGCCTACAAGCCCAAGCTTGAGGATCCAACAACCCAGCTCACTCTCCGCAAAGTCCTGGTGACTGCCGTTCAAGGGGCCGCTAGCGCAGAAAAGCCCACCGAGGGCGAGGCTAACCCGCAGGACGCCGCCCTTCCGGCAGGAGCGCTTCTGCTCACCGTCGCAGTCACCGACGTCGACGCCGGCAAGATCGTTTTCGCCTCCGAGTTCGGCAGCCTCTGGCTCACCAAGGAACCCCTGGACGCCCAGGACAACGGACCCCGGATCGAACGCAAGGAAGTGGTCTACAAGTGAGCCGGTTCGTCCTCCTCTCCCCCAGCGGTGAGTTTGACCAGAAGCTGCGCGCCGCCGTCGCCCACGGCCTCCGCGGTTCCGTCCAGACCATCGCCTCGGACATCCTCCCCGCGGGTCCCGCCGAGCTGTTTTCCCTCCTCAACCAGGAGCAGCCCGAAGTCCTCATCATCGGCCCGGACGTCCCCTACGAGGAGGCGCTGCGGTTCGCCAAGGTCTTCGACGTCCAGCTCCCGGGCCTCAGCCTGGTGCTGGTCAGTGACATCGAGCCGTCCTTCCTGGTCCATGCCATGCGCGCCGGCATCCGGGACATCCTCAGCCCGCAGGCCGACGCCGCCGAGATCCGCGTGCTGCTGGAGCGCGCCTGCCAGTCTTTCGCCACCCGCCACCGGAGCCCCGAAACGCAGGCGGCGGACAACGGCGGCAAGGGTCTGGTGATCGGCGTCTTCTCGCCCAAGGGCGGCGTGGGCAAAACCACCCTGGCCACCAACATCGCCATCGGCCTGGGCCAGATCGCACCCATGAGCGTGGTCATCGTGGACCTTGACCTGCAGTTCGGCGACGTCGCCTCCGGCCTGTACCTTAACCCCGAACACACGGTCACGGACGCCGTCACCCCGGCCGCCGCCCAGGACTCCCTGGTCCTCAAGGCGTTCCTCACCGTGCACCCTGCCGGGATCTACGCACTGTGCGCCCCGCCAAACCCGGTGGACGCGGACCACATCACGCCGGACCAGATCACCCGTCTACTGGAACAGCTTGCCCAGGAATTCCAGTACGTGGTCCTGGACACGGCCCCCGGCATGCCCGAAATCGGGCTCGCCGCCATGGAACAGTGCACCGACGTTGTGTGGGTCAGCGCCATGGACATCCCCAGCCTCCGCGGCCTGCGCTCGGGCCTGGAGGTGCTCCGCCAGCTGGAGATCATGCCCGAGTCCCGGCACGTGGTCCTGAACATGGCCGACGCCAAGGCCGGCCTCAACGTCCGGGATGTCGAGTCCACCATCGGTGCCCCGGTGGACGTCAGCGTTCCCCGGTCCCGCGCCGTGGCCCTGTCCACCAACCGCGGCATCCCCGTCCTCCAGGAATCCAAAAAGGACCCCGCCGTCAAGAGCCTCCGCCAGCTGGTGGAGCGCTTCAACCCGGCGTGGCGTACCCAGACCCAGCGGAAACTTCACCGAAGGGTGGTCATCTGATGAAACTTTCCGAACGGATCAGCGCGGTCCAGGACCGCAACCAGTCCGCCGGCAGCGGCGTTGCCGTGCTCGAACCCCCGCGTCCCGCGGCCGCCCCGGCCGGAACCCGGGAGGGCGAGCTGCGGCACCTTCCCGCCGCTCCCGCCGTCGTGATTCCAACGTCCGACGCCGGTGCCTCCCCTGTGCCTAAGGCACAGTCCGTGGATGTCTTCGCCGCGATGAAGCACCGTGCGGCCACCGCACTTTTTGAGCGGATGGGCGCGCGGTTCAACGACGCGACGGCCACCGAGCAGGAGCTGCGGAGCACGGCCAAGGAGGAGCTGACGCGGATCATCGACGCCGAACAGGTTCCGCTGACGCCCGAGGAACGGACCCGGCTGGTCCAGGATATTTCCGACGACGTCCTGGGCTTCGGCCCCCTCCAGCGCCTGCTGGACGATCCCGCCGTCACCGAAATCATGGTAAACCGGATGGACCAGATCTACGTTGAGCGGAAGGGCAAGCTGACCCTGACGGAGTCCCGCTTCAGCTCCGAGGAGCACCTGCGCAAGGTCATCGAGCGGATCGTGTCCAAGGTGGGCCGCCGCATTGACGAGTCCTCCCCGCTGGTGGACGCCCGCCTCGAGGACGGCTCACGCGTCAACGCCGTCATCCCTCCGCTGGCCGTGGGCGGCTCCTCACTGACCATCCGCAAATTCAGCAAGGTCCCCCTGACCGTCCGCAACCTGATCGACTTCGGCACCCTCACCCCCGAGATGGCCGAGCTGCTCAACGCCTGCGTCAAGGCCAAGCTCAACATCATCGTCTCCGGCGGAACGGGCACCGGCAAAACCACCCTCCTGAACGTGCTGTCCTCCTTCCTGCCGGCGGACGAACGGATCGTGACCATCGAGGACGCCGTGGAACTGCAGATCCAGCAGCAGCACGTGGTCCGGCTCGAAAGCCGCCCACCGAACACCGAGGGCAAGGGGGAGGTCACCATCCGCGAACTGCTGCGGAACTCGCTGCGCATGCGCCCGGACCGGATCGTGGTGGGCGAGGTCCGCGGCGGCGAATCGCTGGACATGCTCCAGGCCATGAACACCGGCCACGATGGCTCCCTTTCAACGGTCCACTCCAATTCCCCCCGGGACGCGGTGGCCAGGCTCGAAACCCTGGTGCTGATGGCCGGCATGGACCTGCCGCTGCGCGCCATCCGCGATCAGATCGCCTCCGCCGTCAACCTCATTGTCCAGATCTCCCGGCTCCGTGACGGCTCCCGCCGCATCACCCACGTCACCGAAGTCCAGGGCATGGAAGGGGACATCGTGACCCTTCAGGACGCCTTCGTCTTCGACTACTCCGCCGGCGTGGACGCCCACGGCCGCTTCCTCGGCAAGCCCGTGGCCACCGGAATCCGGCCCCGGTTCATCGACCGGTTCGAGGACCTGGGCATCCACGTCTCCCCCGGTGTCTTCGCCGGACCCCAGACGATGAACCAGCCTCCTGCGGGCCAGAACCACGGCGGACGGTGACGGCGGCCATGATCCTTGCTGCCGGAAGCGCCATCCTGCTGATCGCCGTAGCCCTGTTCGGTGCCGCTGTCCTCCTGCCCAGCGCGCCGGACGTGCCGTTGGACCGCCGTCGCCCTTTTGATCCGGAACCGCCGTCATCCCTGACGCGCGTTGCGCTCTCCGCCGTCCGGTCCTTCGAACGGCTCCTCGCCGGCCGGAACATCTCCCTCTTTGCCCGGTCCGAGCTCGAGAATGCCGGGCTTCGGCTCAGCCAGGCCGAGTTCTTCCTGCTGGTGGGAATCGGCGCCGGCGTGGGGATGCTGGTCGGCACCGTGACCGTGGGACCCCTGGTGGGGCTCCTCCTGGCGCTGCTGGCGCCCTTCATCGGAAAACTTGTCCTGGGATTCCTGGCCGGGAAACGGCGGGCCACCTTCGACAGTCAGCTGGGAGACACCCTGCAGCTCCTGTCCGGCGGCCTCCGCGCCGGGCACAGTATCCTGCGCGCCATCGACGCGGCGGCAGCGGAGTCCCAGAAGCCGACGTCAGAGGAGATGCGGCGGGTCATCACGGAGACCAGCCTGGGCCGTGACCTGCTGGCCGCCCTCAACGACACCGCAGACCGGATGAAGAACGAGGATTTCGTCTGGATCTCCCAGGCCATCCAGATCAACCGCGAGGTGGGCGGCAACCTGGCGGACGTCCTGGACCAGGTCAACGAAACCATCCACGAGCGCGCCGAGATCAAGGGCCACATCAAGGCCCTGGCCGCCGAAGGTAAGTTCTCCGCCTACATCCTGATCGCCATGCCGTTCGGCATCGTGGCCATGCTGCTCGCCGTCAGTCCCAACTACATGAACTCCATGTTCACCCATCCCCTGGGCTGGGCCATGATCGGGGCCTCGTTTGTCCTCATGACCATCGGTGCGCTGTGGATGCGCAAGATCATCGACCTGAAGTTCTGAGGAAGCCATGAACCTGACCGTTCTCCTCTCCGTCCTGCTGGTCTGCGTCCCCCTGGCCGGACTGGCATGGTCTGTCCTGACGGTGGACAAGCAGGGCCGCGCCGCCGTCAACGATCTCCTGTCCCGCGGTGCCGCACCCGTGGCTGTTGCCGCCTCCGGCAAACCCGGGATGTTCGAAGGCATCGGCCGGCGCCTCACTCCCCCCGCCTATGTCGCCTTCCTTGACCGGCTGCTGGCCCTCGCCGGCCGGCCTGCCTCGATGCCGCTGGGCAAGGTCCTCGGTTCCAAGCTGGGGATAGGCCTTGCGGGCATCACGGTAGGCATCTACCTGACTGCCATCGGAAGCACCCCGCTGATGAAGCTTTCAGGCCTTTTTGTCCTGTTCCTGGGCTACTTCATCCCGGACCTCCTGCTCTACAGCAAGGGGCAGGAACGCCAGAAGGTCATGCAGCTGGAACTGGCCAACACCCTGGACCAGATGCTGATTTCCGTGGAGGCGGGCCTCGGCTTCGAAGGCGCCATGGCCCGCGCAGGGGAAAACGGCAAGGGCCCGCTGGCTGAAGAACTGGTGCGGACCCTACAGGACATGCAGGTGGGCCGCAGCCGGCGTGAGTCCTATACCTCCCTGGCCGAACGGACCAGCATTCCGGAGCTGCGCAGCTTTGTGCAGGCCGTGGTCCAGGCGGACACCTACGGCATCGCCATCAGCCGGGTGCTGCGGGTGCAGGCCAAGGTCATGCGGGTAAAGCGGCGCCAGCGGGCTGAGGAGAAGGCGATGAAACTCCCGGTGATGATTCTGTTTCCGCTGCTTTTCTTCATATTTCCGGTTCTCTTTATCGCCATTCTTGGGCCGGCCGTCATCAATACCGTGGTGACTTTCAGCGGACAGTAAAGCCAACGCAGTACCGCCTGAAAGATCGCTCAAGGTTTCCACAGGATCCCCCGAAATAGGACAACGGAAGAATTTCAGGAAGTAGCCTTGAACAATGCACAGTCAAGATCCCGGCACCAGCCGCGAGGCCGCCGCTGCGGGCTCCCTGCCGCCAGGGATCGCTTCAGCTGCCGGGACCGCGCTGCCACAGGAAGCGGCCGGTCACTTGCCGCTCGTTGACGCAGCCGTCCTTGAAGAGCTGGAAGACGAGCTGGCCGGCTCCGGCCTCGCCCAGCGGTTCGCCCGCGACTATGCCGCCATGTGGGACCAGCGCTACGCCCGGCTGGCTGCGGCGGTGGACGAGCAGGACAGCGCCTCCGCCCTGGACGCCGTCATCAGCCTCAAGATCACTTCCGCCATGGTGGGCGGCCTGCGGCTGGCGAAACTCGCGGAACTGCTTGAGTCCGTGATCCGCCTGGGCGACTTCGGCCAGGGCCGGGCGCTCATGGAACGCGTGGCCCAGGACGGTGGGCAGACGGTCACCGAGCTCCAGGCCACCTACATCCTGGAAAACGACTGAGCCCGCCTACTCTTCAAACGGCCTGCTGGGGGCCAGCCGGTAGCCCACGCCGCGGACCGTCTGCAGCCAGCGCGGGGACAGCTGGTCCTCCTTGAGCTTGCGCCGCAGGTTGCCCACATGGACTTCGACGGCGCGTTCGTCTGCTTCGCTGATGTACGTGTCGTCGTCGTAGAACTCGCCGCGCACTGCCCGCACAAGGTCAGCCCGCGTGCACACCGCACCGCCGCCCCGGAGCAGCACGTGGAGCAGGTCGAATTCGCTCCGGGTCAGCCCAAGCGGTTCGCATTTGATCTCCACTGTCCGGGTTCGGTGGTTCAGGGTCAGGCCGTTGTGCTGCAGGACAGCCGAATCGTGGCTGACCGGCGCTGCGGCCGCCGTGGCAGGTGTTCCCCATGCCGGCGCGGGCCTTTGCCCATTAATTTCATGCCGCGGCCGGCGCATCATGGCGGCCACCCGTGCCCGGAGCTCCCTGGGCCGGAAAGGTTTGGCGATGTAGTCGTCCGCTCCCGCGTTGAGGGCAGACAACAGGTCCGGCTCCTCTGTCCGGCCGGTCAGCATCACCACGTAGGCGTTGCTGAAATGGCGGATCCGCCGCAACACTTCAAACCCGTCGATGTCCGGAAGGCCGATATCCAGCGTGACAACATTGGCCTGTTTGCTGCGGACCACTTCCACGCCGGCACGTCCGTCCACCGCTGTATGCACTTCGAATCCCGCCTGGGTCAGCACTCCCTCAAGGAGGTTGCGGACATCGGCATCGTCTTCAATTACTACAGCCACACCAAGTTCATCCATTGATATCCCTGTGCCAGGCGGACATGGCCCCCCATCAGCCCAGCGCCAATGCCATACCCGCTCCAACCATTTATACGCTACTAGTAAGCCCTGCTGATCACATCCTTTTCAGCAGTCATTTTGGAAAGTCAATTACTATGACAAGACATGTGGATTATGAGACGGAAGGATGTGCCTGGGAGTGGCCAGCAGGAATTCGAGCGCACGCGCGGACCGGCTGTCCGGTCCAGGCCGCGGGGACCTGAATCCCGCTAATGGCTGAGCACCTGTTCCAGCGCGGACCTGCCCGCTTCTTCCGTAGCCTCGGACCACGGGCTCAGGTGGCCCTGTGCCAGCTGCCGCTGACGTTGATCGTGGCGGCGCTGGCCGTGGCCACTCCCTTCGCCTGGCCAACCCTGCTGCACAGCCCCGTCTACCTGTCCGGCATCCTCCTTCACGGCGCCCTGTTCCTCGGCTGCCTCCTGGTGCCCTGGGAGCGCCTGGCCCACCGGCCCTACCTGCTGGTCCCGGTCCTGGATTTCCTGGCTATCGGGCTGCTCAGGAACGGCGCCGCACCCCTGCTCCCGGGACTGGCAGTCCTGGCGGTCTTCCCGGTGATCTGGCTCTCGGCCTCGGGCATGCTGGCCCGCAGCAGCCTGGTCCTGAGTTTCTTCGGAACCATGCTCATTATGGTCCCGTCCCTGGCCGGCCGTTTCCCCGCCCTGACAGCCTCGGACATCACCACCGTGCTCCTCTTTCCCCTCATGATGCTCTCCGTCTCCCTCGCCATCCGCTTCGCCAGCGTGCACCTCCGGCTCCAGCAGCAGGAACTGGCCAAGAAGGACGGGGAACTCCGGAAGCTGCTGCACGAAAGCCGGGAACGGGAAAAGCTCCTCCAGACGGTCCTTGACGCAACAGACGTCGGCATTGCCGCCGTCGACCGCTACGGGCATTTCCTGGTGTCCAACAGCCGGCAGCGGCATTTCCGCGAGGCCACCAGGGCAGACAGCGCAGTCCCCGGCCAGGGGCACCAACTGATTTTCGGGCAGGACCGGCGGACCCTGCTGCCGCCCGAGAAACGCCCCATCAGCCGGGCCATCGCAGGAGAATCCTTTGCGGACTACCTGGTGTGGGCCGGAGAGGGAGCGGACCAGCGCGCGGTGTCGACGGCGGCCAGGCCCCTGGTGGGCGACGACGGCAGCTTCAACGGCGCCGTTGTGGTGTACAACGACGTCACCGGCTGGGTGGAGGCACTGGCCGCGAACCAGGAGCTCGTCTCGAACGTGTCCCACGAGTTCAAGACGCCCCTGAATTCCATCATCGGCAACATCGACCTGGTGCTGGACGACGCCGGCGCCCTGCCGCCGCAGGTGGCCCACCGTTTGCTGGTGGTCCAGCGGAACGCGGAACGGCTGCTGGCCTTGGTTGCGGACCTGACGGCGTCGGCGTCGGCTGCCCTGAATGTGCACCCCAAGAGGACTGACCTCGCCAGCCTGGTGGAGACGAGCCTGGGGTCGGCGCAGGCACAGGCCGAGCGGGCCCACATCCGGCTCAGCGCGGACGTGCCCTCGCCCCTGTGGGCCTACGCAGATCCGCTCCGGATCGGGCAGGCGCTGGACAACCTGGTGTCCAACGCCATCAAGTACTCCCCCGACGGCGGCACGGTGAGCATCAGCGCCCGTGCGGGAAAGGACTGGGTCCAGCTCAGCGTCAGCGATACCGGAATGGGAATGTCCCGGGAGGACAGCGCCAGGGTCTTCAAACGCTTCTTCCGCACGGAATCCGCCCAGCGGGCCTCAATCTCGGGGGCCGGGCTGGGGCTCTCCATCACCAAAATGATCGTGGAAGGCCACGGCGGCACCATCAGCTGTGAGAGCGGCAAGGGAAAGGGCAGCACGTTCACGGTGACCTTGCCCGCGGACGGCCCTCCGCCGTCGTTCTAGCGAATCGATTGCTGCGTACTTGTCGTTTTCGGGCATGAAAACGACAAGTACGGAACAATCGATGGGGACTAGTGTTCGCGCCGCGCCCGGGTCAGCTCCGCACGGGCCGGCAGCTCGTCGTCGGACGGGTAAGCGACCTCTTCCAGAACCAGCGGATGCGGCGCGGCAAGGACCGACTTCGCGTCCCGTTTCTTCGCCAGGAGCCGCTCGTGCAGCCAGCCGGGTTCCTCAACGCCCTCCCCCACGTACAGGGCAGACCCGATCAGGGCCCGGACCATGTTGTGGCAGAACGCGTCGGCCTGCACCGTAGCAACAATGACGCCGTCCTCCCCCCGCGCGAACTCGAAGCGCTGCAGCTCACGGATGGTGGTGGCGCCCTCGCGGGGCTTGCAAAAGGACAGGAAGTTCTGGAGCCCCAGCAGCTTGGATGCGCCCTCGTTCAGCAGCACAACGTCCAGCGGGTTCTTGTGCCACAGCGTGAAGTAGCGTTCCAGCGGGTCCCAGAGGGCGGGGCCGTCCGCGATCCGGTAGCTGTACCGCCGCCAGAGGGCTGAGAAGCGGGCGTCGAAGCCCTCCGGCGCCAGCGAAATGCGGTGCACCTCCACTGCGCCTGTCAGGTCACCAAGGATCCGGCTCAGTGCGCCCCGGATGCGGCGCAGCATGGCGACGGCGGGATCGAGCTCGTGCCCCCGCGGCAGTCCCTGCCACTCGGCTTCCGTCAGGTCCAGGTGGACCACCTGGCCGCGGGCGTGCACGCCGGCGTCGGTGCGCC
>NZ_JBJURL010000061.1:0-25883 GCF_046097905.1 Pseudarthrobacter sp. NKDBFgelt
CTCACCATGCTCGTCACCGCCATCGCCTCCATCCTCATGGTCATCGGCTGGTACGCCTGCCGCACCCGCATCCGCGACATCGCCCAAACCCGCGAAGGCCACACCGGACTCTCCCCCGTCATCGCCAACCCACCAGCCAACACCTTCATGAAATAGCCCCGCTTTAACGCTCGACGGCGGCACCCGGGTTCTGTGGCTGCAGAACCCGGGTGCCGCCGTCGGGGTTTAACGAAAAATCCGGCGTTGGCTACTTCCGCGAAGGTTTGACCACCAGGGCCGAGCCCCCGCCGCGGCGCGTCGGCTCGGCGACGGCAGTGACCTTCTTCCCGTCCTCGCTGAACTCGATGGCCGTCGCTGCGCCGATCTCCGCTGCAGAGGTGAACGCATCACCGGCCGGCACGAGCTTGTGGCCATACTGCGTCCCCAGCGTCGGGAAGGCGTCGATGAACGCCGGCTCGGCCGTTACGTTCGCGGTGTTCCGCTGGGACGCGCGCGGGGCGGCGAGCGCCTCCTCGATGGTCATGCCGAGGTCGATGCGGTTGATCAGCGTCTGCAGCACCGTGGTGATGATGGTGGAGCCACCCGGAGAGCCAAGGGCCAGGAACGGCTCGTCGTCCTTGAGCACGATGGTGGGTGACATGGAGGACCGCGGCCGCTTGCCGGGCTGGATCCGGTTGGGATCGGATTCGCTGAACACGGGCGAAAAATCGGTGAGTTCGTTGTTCAGGATGAACCCGCGGTCCGGCACAACGATTCCCGATCCGCCGGTCTGCTCGATGGTCAGGGTGTATTCCACCACGTTGCCCCATTTGTCCGAGACCGTGAGGTTGGTGGTGTTAATGTTCTCGGTGTCCTTCTCATCGGCGAGTGCCGCGGGCTCAATGTCACAGGTGCCGTCGTAGTCCGCTGCGTCACCGGCCGCCACAGGCTTCGTGGCTGCCTGGAGGGGGTCGATTTCACAGGCCCTCTCCTTGCCGAAGACCGGATCCAGGAGTTTCTTGGTGGGAACCTTGACGAAGGCAGGGTCCCCCACGTACTTGGCGCGGTCCGCGAACGCCAGCGCAGTCGCCTCGAGATAGTGGTGCAGGGCGGCAGGCTGGTCCTTCTTCAGGCCGGGAAGGTCGAAGACCTCCAGGATGTTCAGTGCCTCTCCCACGGTGGTGCCGCCGCTGCTGGAGGGCGCCATGCCGTAGACGTCGTAGCCCCGGTAGTTCACATGGGTGGGGTCCTGGTCCAGCGCCTCATAGTCGTCCAGGTCCTCGGTTGTCATCACGCCTGCGGGGCCGGGCAACGCATCCGTTCCGGGCGCTGAGGGGGCGTTCCGCACTGTCCGCACAATGTCCTCGGCCAGTTTGCCCTCATAGAAGGCGTCCATGCCCTTGCGGGAAAGAAGCTTGTACGTTTCGGCCAGGTCCGGGTTCTTGAAGACAGTTCCGACGGCCGGAGGGGCGCCACCGGGCAGGAACAGCTCCCTTGTTGCCTCGAACGGAGCAAAGCGGTCCTGGTTGTCCGCCGTTTGCTGGCGGAAGGTCTCGTCCACCAGGAACCCGTCCGTGGCCACTTCTATGGCGGGTTTCAGGACGTCGTCGAGGCTGAACCGTCCCCAGCGCTCCAGAGCCCGCTCCCACGTGGCCGGCGTTCCCGGGACACCCACGGAAATTCCGCTCGTGGCCTGCTTCTTGAACGCATACGGCTTGCCGTCGGCCGGATTGATGAACGCGTCTGTTGGCATCGCCGCCGGGGCAGTCTCCCGGCCGTCGATGGTACTGACTTTTTCCTTCTTGGCGTCGTAGTACACAAAGTAGCCGCCGCCCCCGATCCCGGCGCTGTACGGCTCGGTGACGCCCAGTGTTGCGGCCGCGGCGACTGCTGCGTCTACGGCGTTGCCTCCCTTGCGGAGGATCTTGATGGCGGCCGCGGATGCGTCCAGGTCGACGGTACTGACGGCACCGCCGTAGCCGGTCGCTACCGGGGTCTTTTTAGCGTCGTCGCCCTGCCCGGTACCGGCAGATGCCGGGCTGGTCAATGCACCGGTTGTCACGCTCATCGCCAGCGCTGCAGTGACCGCAGCGAACCGGCGTCCCAGATATGGCATGGTTGCTCCTGAAAAGGGTGCGAGTGAGGTGGATCACACGCTACTCCTCCCGTAATGGACACTCAACGCTCCCGCCTACCCTTGCTGCCTCGGTAGCATGAAAGCCACTGCCGGCAGTTGCACCACCAACACGGGCCCCGTCCGGGCCAGGGAAACGAGGTACCTCATGTCAGGATCCAAACTCGCCGTTGTGGGAGCCGGGAGTGTGGGAACCTCCCTTGCGTACGCCGCCCTGATCCGTGGTTCGGCCAGCAACATCGCCCTGTTCGACGTCAATGCCGCCAAGGCTGACGCCGAAGTGCTGGACCTCGCCCACGGCACCCAGTTCGCTGCCGCCGCTGCGTCCATGACCGGCGGCGGCGACATCGCCGTGACGGAGGGCGCCGACGTCGTGGTCATCACGGCCGGAGCCAAGCAGGCGCCCGGCCAGGCCCGGCTGGACCTCGCCGGAACCAACGTGCGGATCCTGGAAGAACTCATGCCCCAGCTCCTCAAGCACTCCCCGGACGCTGTCTACGTCCTGGTCACCAACCCCTGCGACGTGCTCACCGTTGCAGCGCAGAAGATCTCCGGGCTCCCGGCGGGGCGCATCTTTTCCTCCGGCACTGTCCTGGACACCTCCCGGCTGCGCTGGCTGCTGGCCCGCCGGGCGGGAGTGGCCGTGCCCAGCGTCCACGCCAGCATCGTGGGCGAGCACGGGGACACCGAGTTCCCCGTGTGGTCCACGGCAACCATCGGCCCCATCCCGGTCCGCGACTGGACGGTGGACGGGGAGCGCGTCTTCACCCCCGAATACCTGGCCGAGACGGCACGCGAAGTGACGCAGGCGGCGTATAAGGTCATCGCCGGCAAGGGCGCAACCAACTACGCGATCGGCCTCTCCGGCGGACGCATCGTGGAAGCCCTGCTCCGCGATGACAAAGCGGTGCTGCCGGTGTCCACGGTGCTGGACGGACAGCACGGGATCTCCGGGGTGGCCCTTTCCCTGCCGAGCGTCGTGGGGCGGGGCGGGGTCCACACCGTGCTGGAAATGCCCATGGACGACGGCGAGCTGGCAGCCCTGCAGCATTCCGCCGACACCCTGCGGCACACGCTGGGCACCCTGGGCATCTGAGCGCCTCCGCCGGCGCCCGGCCGGCCGTCATGCAACGCCCCCGCAACCCCCGGACTGCTGCGGTTCGCATATGCTCAGCAGAGCGCTGCACACCGCTGCTCTAAAAGTTCAACGACGAACCACCACAGGAGTAGACCCATGACCAACTGGCGCATCAGGGATTTCCATTCGGCGGACCTGGACGGGATCCTGCACCTCTGGGAAAGCCTCAAGGCAAGCAACGTGGAACCCGTCTACGCCCTCTCCGAGGTACTGGCTTCCTGCGAGAAGGACCATGCCGTGGTGGCGGTGCAGGGTGAGCAGGTGGTGGGGGCCGCCGTCGGACGCGCCGCCCACGACCAGGGCTGGATCGTCTTCCTGGCCACGCTGCCCGAATACCGCGGCCGCGGGATCGGCACCTCGCTGCTCGCCGCCGTCGAGAACCGCATGGCACCCCACGGCCTCAACAAGCTCTCAGCCCTCATGCCGGAGTCCGAAACCCGGGTGGAAGCGTTCCTCAGCCGGGGTTTCGCCCTGAAGAAGAACCTGCGCTACTTCGAACGCACCATCCCCGTCCAGCGGCAGGAACTCGGTGCGCTGGGCCAGCTCGGCGGACGCGTCCTGGCCCGGGACCTCTGGGAAAACGTGGCCGGCATGCGCAAGGAAAAGGAACTCCTGGAACGCCGCCTGGTCCTTCCGCTCGCCGAAGCGGACCTCGCCGACGAGTTCGGTGTGGTCCCGCCGCGCGCCGTGGTCCTCTTCGGCCCGCCCGGCACCGGCAAGACCACCTTCGCGAAAGCCATCGCCTCCCGCCTGGAATGGCCGTTCGTCGAAGTGTTCCCGTCCCGGCTCGCGGCCGACCCGCAGGGCCTGGCCGGGGCCCTGCGCGAGACGTTCCTGGAGATTGCCGAACTAGAGCACGCCGTGGTGTTCATCGACGAGGTGGAGGAAATCGCCTCCCAGCGCTCCGGTGAGCCGCCGTCCCCGCTGCAGGGCGTCACCAACGAGCTGCTCAAGATCATCCCGGCCTTCCGCGAACAGCCCGGCCGCCTGCTGGTCTGCGCCACCAACTTCATCCGCGCCCTGGACTCAGCTTTCCTGCGCCATGGCCGCTTCGACTACGTCATCCCCATCGGCCTGCCGGACCGGCAGGCCCGCGAAGCCATGTGGCAGCGCTTCATCCCCGCGCCCGTGGTAGACACCGTGGACGTGGAACTGCTCGTGGAGCGGACCGAGGGCTTTTCACCCGCGGACATTGAGTACGCCGCGCGCAGTGCGTCGCAGCGGGCTCTGGAGAACGTGGTCTACGGCAAGGACGACGACGGCGGGCTCGCTTCCGGAGGCGCGCTTTCCGTCCGCGGGGCGGTGCGGAAGGGCCCGTCCACCGAAGACTACCTGGACGCCATCGCCGACACCCGGACCACCGTCAGCGCCGAAGTGCACCAGGAGTTCCTGGAGGACATCGACGCCCTGGGCCGCGTCTAGGACATAACTTTCGGGGTGGGAACGGCGGGGCGTAATCTTTGACCCATGTCCTCCAATCCCCTCCGCCATGCCATGGCGCGCATGGGCGGCCGAGACCCGCACGAGGCACACCGGGCCGCCACTCCGCTTGAACTCTTCTTCGACCTGACCTTCGTCATCGCCTTTGGGGTTGCCGGCAGCCAGTTCGCCCACGAAGTCGCGGAAGCCCACGTCCTGGCCGGGCTGCTGGGCTTCTCCTTCGCGATGTTCGCCGTGATCTGGGCATGGATCAACTTCACGTGGTTCGCCAGCGCCTATGACACGGACGACTGGATCTTCCGCGTGGTCACCATGCTCCAGATCGTGGGGGTCCTGGTCCTGGCGATGGGGATCGAACCCATGTTCCACTCGCTGGTGGAGGGCGACCATGTGGACAACGCGGTGATGGTGGGCGGCTACGTGGTGATGCGGCTCGCCCTGGTATCCCAGTGGCTCAGGGCAGCCCGGCAGGACCCGGCCCGCCGCGAAACGTGCCTCCGCTACGCGCGGTATCTCGCGCTGGTGCAGCTGGGGTGGATCGCGGTAGCCGTGATCGAAGCTGACGTGCCCACCACGCTCCTCTTGATTGCGCCGCTGGTCATCCTCGAAATGGTCACCCCCTTCGCCGCCGAACGGAAAACCCGGACGCCCTGGCACGCGCACCACATCGCCGAACGGTACGGCCTGCTGGCCATCATCGCCCTGGGTGAATGCCTGATCGGCGCCATCGAGACACTCCGGGCCATCGTGGCCAACCACGGCTGGAGCGTTGACGCGGCGCTGGTGGGTTTCGGCGGGACGGCGCTGGCATTTGCCATGTGGTGGATCTACTTCATGCTGCCGGCCGGACGGGCCCTGCACCTGCGCCGGCACCGGTCTTTCCTCTTCGGCTACGGCCATATCCCCATCTTCGCCGCTATTGCGGCCACCGGCGCGGGCCTGCACGTCGCCGCGTACTACATTGACCACGAAGCCCACATCAGCGCAGCCGCCGCGGTGGCCAGCATCGCCATCCCGGTGGCACTGTTCAAGGGCTCCGTGACGTGGCTCTACAGCATCATGGTGGGCCCGGACCGCACGGTGATCACGGTTGCCGGCGGCGTGCTGGCCGCGATGGCCGCTTCAGTCGGACTGGCTGCGGCGGGCACATCGGTCCCCGTCTGCCTCCTGGTCATTGTGCTGGCGCTCGGCGCCTCCATCGTGATCGATGAACGCCGCGGGTCCAGCCGGCTGCATCTTGCCCTGCAGAAGCTGGAAGCAGCAGCTACCGCTCCCCGGGGGATGTAGCGCCGGGAGCCTCACTGCCGGCATCATCCCGCTCCGGCGCAGCAGGACCGCCGCCGTCGTAGGACAGGTTCTCGTAGTCCGTGGTGTCCTCCTCGTCCAACCGGTCATCCAGTTCCTCCAGCAGCCACGGATTCACGCGGGCCAGGATCTTCCGGATCTCCTCAACCTCGACGGCGGCGTACAGCACCGGGCGGGCGTCCCGGTACTTGGTGACAGGCGGCCTGTCCGGCCACTTGTCCGCCAACGCCTGGACGCGCTCAGGCAGCGAGTTGTGCGCGTTGTCCGCGATCTTGACCAGGGCGGCATCGTGGTCCTCGGCGATCTCGCGGATCCCTGCCTGGTAGTCGTCCGGGTTGCTGTGCAGCCGGTTAGTGACACGTTCAATGATTTCCACGGCCCGCTCCGATACGCCCATATCCAGCAGGGCCTGCCTGGTCATCGGGGTGTCCTCGGCGATGTCGTGCAGGTAGCCGGCGATCCGGATGTCGTCGTCGAAGTCAGCCAGCGCGTCCCCCACGGCGAGGACATGGTCCTTGTATGGCCTTTTCAGCTTGTCCTTCTGGCGGTTGTGGGCCACCTCGGCCAGGACCTTCGCGGTCTCTACAGTGAATGAGGGCGCCGGGGTCTGCTCCGCAGCATGCTGGTCTGACATGCCCTAAGCCTACGGGCCGCTCCACACCCAAGGCTCCCTCGGCAGGGCATTCGGGTCGAACGCAGCCAGCGCGTTCCCGAGCGGCCCTGCCGGGAGCCCCAGCGATTCCAGGAGCCGGTCCCGCACGGCAGCGGGGGGACTCCCCGCGTCCGCAAGGTCCTGCAGCGTTACCGCTCCGTCGCGCTTTGCCAGCCGGGCGCCGTCGTTATTCACCACCAGGGGGACATGCGCATATTCCGGAGAAGGAATACTCAGCAGGGATGCCAGGTAGGCCTGCCGCGGGGTGGACGGAAGAAGGTCGTCGCCGCGCACCACCTGGTCTATGCCCTGCTCCGCGTCGTCCACCACCACTGCGAGGTTGTAGGCCGTCACGCCGTCATTGCGGCGCAGGACGAAGTCGTCCACCACTCCGGTGAACTCCCCGTGCAGGAGGTCCCGCACCGTGTACTCGGCGGCTTCAGCGCGGAGCCGGATGGCGGCCGGCCTGGTGGAGCGCTTGAACTCCAGTTCAGCGGGATCGAGGTTCCGGCACGTTCCGGGGTAGGCACCCTGGGGCGCGTGCGGAGCGGACGGCGCCTCCTGGATTTCGCGCCGGGAACAGAAACACTCATAGGTGAGGCCTGCCGCCTCCAGCCGCGAGATCGCCCCGGCGTACAGCGGGCCGCGGGCGGTCTGGCGCACCACGCCGCCGTCCCAGGTGACCCCTACGGCGTGCAGGTCCCTCAGCTGCCCGGCCTCTGCCCCGGACCGGGCACGGTCGAGGTCCTCCACACGGAGCAGGAACGTCCGGCCGGTGGAGCGGGCAAACAGCCACGCGAGGATTGCCGTGCGCAGGTTTCCTACGTGGAGCTCCCCGGAGGGACTCGGGGCGAAGCGGCCGGCGGAATTCATGGTTCAACACTATGCGCGGGACCCGGTGCCCGGGGACAACACAAGGGCCCCTCAGCTACCGATGACTTCGGACATCCGACGCCGGTAGTTCAGGGGCCCTTGCCGTGTTTACAGAAAGACCATGGTGTGAACAAGAGTCAATCAGGGCAGCCTCCTTGCGGGAAGCGGTGTCCAGTGTCCGGGTGGTGTGCCGGTAGCCTGTGAGCCTGCGGGGATCGGCGGTAGCTTTGCCCTCATTGCCAATATTTCACCAGCATCCGTACAGTTGGTGCAACAGGCGCAGTCGCCGTTGATCAGTTTGACTACTCTGAACGGCGCAGAACGGCAGGAAGTGATCATATTGCAGGAACTGGACCCCACCGACAAGCGGATCCTCGGGGCGCTGGACGAGGATCCACGGGTTCCCATCATGGTGCTGGCCCAGCGGCTGGGCCTGGCCCGCGGCACCGTCCAGTCCCGGCTGGAACGCATGACGGCGTCGGGCGCCCTCCGCCCCAACAGCAGCAGGGTGCTTCCCGCCGCGCTCGGACGCGGGGTAGCCGCTTCCGTCAGCGCCGAACTGGACCAGAGCCACCTCAACGAGGCCATTGCCGCCCTCCGGGAGATCCCGGAGGTCCTGGAATGCCACGCTCCCGCCGGCGACACGGACCTGCTGATCCGTGTGGTGGCCACCAGCCCTGACGACCTCTACCGGGTGTCAGAGGAGATCAGGCTCTGCCCGGGCATCGTGCGCACCTCCACCAGCATGTTCCTGCGCGAGGTCATTCCGTACCGCACCACGGGGCTGCTCAAGGATTGACAGTCATACTGGAGGGCCCGCGTTGGACTTCAGGTTCTTCATCACCAGCGTGGACGTCAGGCGCTCGACGCCGGGCAGGGACGTAAGTTCGGCGTCGTAGAAGCGCTGGTAGGCGGGCAGGTCCTCGGCGATGACCTTCAGCAGGTAGTCGGGGGAACCGAAGAGCCGCTGGGCCTCCACAATGTTGGGATTGTCCGCCACGCGGTTCTCGAAGATCTCCATGGTTGCCTGGTCCACCTGGCGGAGCGTGACAAAAACGATCGCCTCGAACCCCAGGCCCACGGCTGCGGGGTCGATGTCCGCCTTGTAGCCCCGGATGACGCCTGCCCGTTCCAGGTCGCGCAGCCGCCGGTGGCAGGGAGCAACCGTCAGGCCCACTTTTCCGGCGAGCGCCGTGGCGGTCATGCGGCCGTCCTCTTTGAGGTGCCGCAAAATGTTCCTGTCAATATGGTCAATCACGCAAGAATCTTACCGTCCAGCCAGCTCGGCCAGCGAAAAAGGACAGCACTTCCGCACCCAAAGTATCTAGTGTTTCCCCTGTTGGATCGCACAGCAGGAGAAACCATGAACCCCGAGCTCTTTTTGGCCTTTGTACTGGTGGCCGCCGCCCTTGCCTGCACCCCCGGCGTGGACTGGGCCTACTCCATCGCTGCCGGCCTCAGGCAGCGCAGCTTTGTGCCGGCGGTGGCGGGGCTCTGCGGCGGATACGTCCTGCACACGGTCCTGCTGGTGGCGGGACTGGCTGCGGTCCTCACGGGCGCGCCGGGGGTTCTCGGCTGGATCACCCTGGCCGGCGCCGGGTACCTGATGTGGCTCGGTATCAGCACCCTCCGCTCCTGGCGGGCGGCGAGCTTCACGGCCGGGGACGGCAGCGGCGGCAGCACGGGGCTCCGCACCTTCCTCCAGGGGATGGGCACCAGCGGCATCAATCCCAAGGGCCTGCTGTTCTACGTGGCGCTTGTTCCCCAGTTCGTCAGCGCGGATGCCTCCCTGCCGGTCCCGGTGCAGTCGGGCCTGCTGGGCATGACGTTCGTGCTGCTCGCGGGACTCGTGTACACCGCCGTCGCCCTGCTGTCCCGCACCCTGCTGCAGACCCGCCCCGGCGCCGCCCGGACGGTGACCCTGGCCAGCGGTATCATCATGGTGGTCCTGGCGCTGGCGCTGCTTGCCGAGCAGCTGCTGCCGGTCCTCACGGCCAGCAACTTCGCTGCAGCCGGGTAGGCCACCCTAGTCGTCGCTGAGCTTCTTCCAGTCCTGTTCCCAGATCCGGCGCATCTCCTCGTCCTTGCGGATGGGCACCGGCGCGGCGATCTCCCTCTGCGGCACCGGGTCCTCGTGCCGCCGTCCCCAGTCCCGCGGGTTAAGCGACCTCCGGCTGGAGTCAAGGAGCAGCAGCGCCCTGTCCGTGAGGGCGTCGTTCCGCAGCGTCAGGTGCGTCTTCCGCCGGCGCAGGACCTCGGCGAGGGTCTGGTTCGCGGCCTCCAGGCGCCCTTCCCGCCGCAGTGCCCGGGCCCGGACCAGGAGCAGCGCGGCGGAGAGATCATCCGCGTTGAGCAGCCCGTCGGTCCAGTCGATGACTGTCCGGCTCCTGCCCAAGGTCAGCGCCAGCGAACAGCGCGCCAGGGCCATAGGAAGCGACGGCGGCAGTCCCGAGAGGGCGTCCAGTGCAGCTTCCGTGCGCCCCGTCTCCCGCAGCGAGTGCGCCAATGCCAGAAAGACCGACTCCTCGCTGAACAGGACAGGGATTTCCACACGCTCGACCAGCTCGATCCGTGTAACGATCCTGGTGAGGTAAGTGGACGAGTAGCGGTTGGCTTCGTCCTCGTTCCTGGTGGTGAGGCCACGCTGGAGAAGCTCCGATGCGCGCAGGTAGCCGCCCTGCTTGTAGACCAGCAGTCCGGACATGAGGTAGCAGAGCCCGGCCCACCCCGGGTACGCCCTGGCGAGCGTGATCAGCTGCTCAGGCTGCCGGCTGGTGAACACGGCGTCGTGCACAGCCTTGGCCGGCTTGGGCATCATGCGCTTCAGGCGGGGGATCTCACCGTCCACCGAGAGCAGCGAGGGGTGGCGCCCGCCAAGCACGCCGGTGAGCAGTTCGCCCACTCCCCCGGCGAGGTCATGGACGGGCGTACGCAGCTGCGGCTGGCCGAAGGGTGTGAGGTCGCGGCTGTCCCAATAGATCGGTGCAGTGTCCCCGGCGGTCATCTTTCCATGCTAGCCGTGCTCAACCGCCTACGCCGAGGACCGGCTGCCGGCCGGACAGTGCGGAGGCAGGCCTAGGCCCGCTCCATGAACCATTCGGTGAAGGCGGCGGCACGGCCTTCCCCGTCGAACCGGATAACCCACAGGTTGTCGTAGGAGGGCCGTCCGGCCGAGTAGGTGGTTACGCCCTGGACGAAGGCGGTGTCCGCGTCCGCTCCGAGGAGCTTCCACGTGAAGGTCCAGTCTGCCGGTTCGTCCCGGGCCGCAAGCCAGCCGTCCACGATGCCATCCTGGCCCATCCACGCCTCCGGATCGCCCGGCCGCGTCTCGTACCGCGCGTCCTCCGTAAAGAGGTCCCGGATGTCCCCGGGCTGGTTGCTGGCCCAGGCGGCCTGGTATTTTTCCATCCAGGCGTGCACGTGGTCCCGGGCTGAAGGTTGGTCCGTCATGGTGCCGTTGTACGCCCTGCGCCGTGCAGGCGCAAGCACTTTCAGCCGTTGGCGGCGGCCACCCAGACGCCGATCACCCAGGTGCTGGCGGCCAGGCAGGCCAGGCCGAACTCGGCAAGCATGCCAAGCCCGGTGGCTTTGAGGGCGGCCCAACTGGAGGTTGTTGCGGAGCCAATGTTCCGGGTGCGCAGGAATTCACTCAGCAGCAGGCCCGCGGCAAAACCCACAAAGAGCCCCACCACGGGAATGATGAACATGCCCACCACGCCCGCAACCAGGGCAACGGCGATGCTCCGGCTCGGAATGGCGTGCTCCTTGAGCTTCCTGCCGGTGAGTACTGCACTGGCGGCCATGCCTGCCACCACGAACACCATGGCAACCGCGAACACCACCCAGCCCGCAGTCCCGGCCCCGCCCCAGATGGCCCAGGCGAGCAGGCCCGCGCCGATGAGTATGCTTCCCGGGAGGACCGGAATCACCGTTCCCGCCACGCCCACAAGGATTGCCAGGCCGCACAGGATGGTCACCACGGTTTCCGAGTTCATGGGTCCCAGTCTATGGTTGGCGCCCGCTTAACCCCCGACGGCGGCGCCTCCCGCGCAGGGGAGGCACCGCCGTCGTACGTTCCTTGAGGGAAGGGGCGCTACTCGGCTACCACCGCGGCCGCCACTGCCGCCGTCACGGCGGGGGCAACCCGCGGATCCAGGGGGCTGGGGACAATGTAGTCCGCCGACAGGTCCTCCGCCGCAAGGTCGGCGATGGCGTAGGCTGCGGCGAGCTTCATGGCCGGGGTGATGCGGCGGGCGCCGGCGTCCAGGGCACCGCGGAAGATGCCCGGGAAGGCCAGGACGTTGTTGATCTGGTTGGGGAAATCGCTGCGCCCGGTGGCCACCACGGCGGCGTACTTCACGGCGACCTCGGGCAGCACCTCCGGGTCCGGGTTGGAGAGCGCGAACACAATGGCGTCCCGGTTCATGAGCTTCAGGTGCTCCTCGTCCAGCTTGGAGGAGGAGACGCCGATGAAGACGTCGGCGCCGTCGAGGGCTTCGGCCGGGCCGCCTTCCACGCCGCGGGGGTTGCTGCGTCCGGCAATGTCCGCCTTCTTGCTGCCGGTGTCCGCGGCAAGATCCCCGCGTGCACTGTTGATGACGCCCCGGGAATCCAGCAGGACGACGTCGGTGATGCCGGCCGCGAGCAGGATCTCGGCGACGGCGATGCCGGCCGCCCCTGCTCCGGAGACCACGACGCGCAGGCTCTCCAGGCCGCGGCCGGTCACCTTGGCGGCGTTGGTCAGGGCGGCGAGGGCAACGACGGCGGTGCCGTGCTGGTCATCGTGCATGACGGGGCAGTCCAGCGCCTCGATCAGCTTTTCCTCCAGCTCGAAGCAGCGTGGCGCGGAGATGTCCTCGAGGTTGACGGCGCCGAAGCTGGGGCGCAGGCGGACCAGGGTCTCCACGATTTCGTCCACGTCGGTGGTGTTGAGGACCAGGGGGATCGAGTCGAGGTCGCCGAAGGTCTTGAACAGGGCGGACTTGCCCTCCATGACGGGGAGCGAGGCGCTGGCTCCGATGTTGCCCAGGCCCAGGACAGCTGTCCCGTCACTGACCACCACGACGAGCCGCTCGGCCCAGGTGAGCGTACGGGCAAGCTCGGGCTTGGCGTGGATGGCCCGGCTGACCTCTGCTACGCCCGGCGTGTAGGCGATGGACAGGTCCCGCTTGTTGGAGAGCGGGACGGTGCTGGCGATGGAGAGTTTGCCGCCCTGGTGGGCGTCAAAGATCTCGGCTTCGGTCAGGGCGGTGGCTGCGGAATTGTCAGTTGCTGCAAGTGCGTCAATGGACACGTCGTTGTCTCCTGGTGCTGGCCGTGGGCACACGGCTCGTGGGGCATGAGCCAATGGCTCGGGCGGTGGCTGGGGTGCGGCCGGATACCCAGGGGTGGCGGGCCCGTGGGAGCCTGGGGGATTGGTCCCCGCTGCTCCGTTTGGACAATCGTAGGGCCCGCCACACGGGACAGCCTCCGGCTTGACACGGGCCAGCTGCTGCCTAAGCGTTTTACCGCGCGATTATGTGGTCCACGTCACGGCATTATGGCTGATTTAAGGCCGGATTGGTCTAGACCTGTTACGCGCTGTGGTGGAGTGTGTAGCCGGGCTCGCTGGCCGGCGAGAGGCGCGCACACGCCTTTTTGAGGTCTTCCTCCGCCTCGAAGAGGGACAGCCGGCGGTTCCGGACGGACTGGACCAGACCAGTGATCGCCAGCAGCAGCACACAGGCGGCAGTGGCGTCACCGGAGGCTGAAGCAACCGCTTTTTCACTCAGCGCGTCGATTTCACGCAGGAGGCCGGTGGTGTCCCGGTCCGGGAGGTAGACGCCGCGGCTGAGGCACTGCTCCACTGCAGGCTGCATCACGCGCATATGGAACATTTCCATCACCAGGTTCCCGAGGGCCCTGCCGCGGAAGCGGGCCGCCGTGGTCCGTCCGGTTCCCTGGAGTTCCTCCAGCTGGTGGCGGTAGAGCGCGAGCATCAGGTGCACCGGGGAAGGAAAGTACCGGTAGAGCGTCCCCAGTGGCACGTCCGCCCTCGCCGCCACTTCCACCATGTCCACGGAATCCAGCCCCTTGCGCGCAACCCCTCCTGCAGCCTCCAGGATCTTGGTATACCGGTGCCTCTGGCGCGGTGCGGAGGGCCTTGGGGCCATAGGCGGATGGTCTGCAATGGTGTCGGGCATCAGCGTTCCGGGGTTGTGTTCCAATGGTGCAGCAGCCACGATCGTCCCCTGCCGGACCGCCGCCAAATCCGGATCAACTATACGGCACGGCAGTGTGGCGTAATTAGTCAGCGGCCTTAGTTCCGGGCGCCCGGCAGGTCAGCGGACGCTCTTGATCTTCACCACAAAGACGGCACCCAGCAGGCCGATGACGGCAGCGGTGATGAACAGGGAGCGGTACCCGCCCCAGTAGGTGACGGCGGCCAGGGCCAGCGCCGGGGCCACCACCTGCGGAAGGGAGTTGGCCACGTTGATGATGCCCATGTCCTTGCCCCGGTCCGCCGCCAGGGGCAGGACCTGCGTCAGCAGGGCGAAGTCGACCGCCAGGTATGCGCCGAACCCGATCCCCAGGACGGCTGCGCCCGCCAGGGCTCCGGGCCACACGGGGAAGAACGCCATGATCAGCGCCGCCATGGCAATGGTGGCCGAGGAGCCGATCACGAACGGCTTGCGGCGGCCAACCCTGTCACTCCACGGGCCGGCAGCCACCGCGGTGATCATCACCATCACCGCGTAGATGCCCGTGAGGACCAGCACGCCCGCCGCGGGATCCTCATGCTTCAGGATGTCGCGGAGAAAGAAGAGCAGGTAGACGATGGTCAGTTGGTTGCCCACGTTCACGAGGAAGCGGGTAAGCCAGGCCCACGCGAAATCAGGGTACCGCCGCGGACTGATCCAGAATCCCCGGAGGAACAGCCCCGGACGGAAGCGGGGCAGGACGCCCCTGTGGAGCACGGGATCGTCCCGGTGGAAGAGGTATGGCAGCACGGACAGAAGAAGGGCGGCGGCGCAGAGCCAGTAGCCCACCATGAAGTTGCCGGATACCACGGCTCCGAAGACAGCGCCCGTGAGGATACCCAGCGTCTGGCCCATGGCGGCCAGTCCGCCTACCTTCCCGCGCTGGGGCACGGGCACCCTGTCCGGGACCGCGGCGGTAATCGCAGCGTACGCCGCGTTTGCCCCCAACTGGACCAGGCACCAGAACAGCACCATGAGGGCCACGGTGCCCGCCCCGGACATGGCCAGGAGGGCGACAGCCGCCAGCACGGCACCCGCCAGTACCCACGGCGAGCGGCGGCCAAAGCGGGACGTGGTGCGGTCCGAGAGGGCGCCGAAGAGGGGGTTTGCCACCAGCGAGACCGCAGCCCCGCATGCCGTGGCAAGGGACAGGATGGCTTCCTTGCTGGGCTCGTCGATACTGATGGCCTGCTGCCCAATGAAGACGTTGATGGGGCCGAAGAAGGCGGCGTTGATGCCCACGTTCACCAGGACCAGCCCGGTCACCCACCGCGCGCTGACCTGCCGCGTTGGTTCGGCGAGCGCCGCCGCCGGACCGTCCGGGGGAACGGCACTGTGGCCCTGGGGTGAGGGGCCAAGGGGTGCGGGCGTATCGGACAGACTCATGACGTGTTCCCCCGGCTGCGGCTAAATGGCGACGGAGTCAGACTATCGTGGGCGGTACCGTGCCGGCTTGTAAGACGGCCGCGGTCACCAGGACGGCCACCAGCACCGAGGAGAACACCATGAGCGCAGCGCCAACGCCGGCGGAGGGCACCGCCGCCGTCAACACGGCGGACCTGTACGACGAACGCGGAGACGAACTGGCGTCCGTATCGCTGCAGTTCCAGACCCTGGGCGGCCGCTCCCACTTCAGCGGACAGGTGCGGACCATCCGCTGCTTCCAGGACAACGCCCTGGTGAAGTCCACGCTGGCCACGCCCGGCAACGGCAACGTGCTGGTGGTGGACGGCGCAGGCTCGCTGGACACCGCCCTGATGGGGGACATGATCGCCGAAAGCGCCGTGGCAAACGGCTGGGCCGGCGTCGTCATCAACGGCGCAATCCGCGACCGTGAGGCAATCGCCGCACTGGACCTCGGAGTGAAGGCCCTGGGCAGCAACCCCCGCAAGAGCGCCAAGGCCGGCGCCGGCGAGGTGGATGTTGACGTGGAAATCGACGGCGTGACCATCCACCCCGGGTCCATGATCTGGTGCGACCCGGACGGGATCCTCGTGGAGCGGTATTCCCCCGCCTGGAATATTTCTCCGGGGGGAGGAATAGGACTGCACCTAGGATAGTTACTGAAAGCAACTATCAACGCGTGATCCCTTTCCTTCCCCCTGGAGTACCCATGTCCACAGCACCTGCCGCGCGCCCTGCCGGAGAAACCCTGACACAGCGCCAGATCGTCACCGTCATGGTGGGCCTGATGCTGGGCATGTTCCTGGCATCGCTGGACCAGACCATCGTGTCCACGTCCATCTACACCATCGCCAACGACCTGGACGGGCTCTCGCTCCAGGCCTGGGCAACCACTGCCTACCTGATCACCTCCACGGTCAGCACCCCGTTGTACGGCAAGCTGAGCGACATTTTCGGCCGCCGCCCGCTGTACCTGACCGCCATCGTGATCTTCCTTGCGGGCTCGCTGTATGCGGGGTCGGTGCACTCCATGACCGAACTGGCGCTGGCCCGCGGTGTCCAGGGGCTCGGGGCGGGCGGCCTGCTGGCCCTCGCGCTGACCATCATCGGCGACATTGTCTCGCTCAAGGACCGGGCAAAGTACCAGGGCTACTTCATGTCCGTGTTCGGTATCTCCTCAGTGTTGGGCCCGGTGGTGGGCGGCGCATTTGCCGGTTCCGCCAACATCCTGGGTTTTGAAGGCTGGCGATGGGTGTTCTTCATCAACCTGCCCATCGGCCTGGCCGCGCTCACCGTAGTGTTCCTGTTCCTGCACCTGCCGGCCAAGCACGTGAAGCAGAAGATCGACTACTTTGGCGCGGCGGCCATCACGCTGGCCATCGTGCCGCTGCTGCTGGTGGCGGAGCAGGGCCGCAGCTGGGGCTGGGCGTCCTTCCACTCCTTCCTCTGCTATGGCCTGGGCGTGGTGGGCATCGCCTGGTTCCTGCTGGCCGAGAAACGTGCCGGCGACTACGCCCTCATTCCCCTGCGCCTCTTCCGGAACGTCACGTTCGGCCTGTCCTCGCTGCTGAACTTCATCATCGGCATCGGCATGTTCGGGGCCATCGCCATGCTCCCGCTGTACCTGCAGCTGGTGAAGGGCCTCACGCCCACGGAAGCGGGCCTGATGATGATCACCTTCACCGTGGGCATCCTCACCGGCTCCATCACGGCGGGCCGCACCATCTCGGCGTCCGGCACGTACCGGATCTTCCCCATCATGGGCACGGCCATCCTCACGGCGGCCGCCACCGCCATGGGGCTCTCCCTGGGCGTGGACACGGGCCTCTGGGTTCCCGGTGTGATCGCGGTGTTCTTCGGAATGGGCCTGGGCTTCTGCATGCAGCCGCTCACCCTGGCCATGCAGGTGTCCGTGCCGCGCCGCGACATGGGGGTGGGCACTTCCTCAGCTGCGTTCTTCCGCTCCATGGGCGGCGCCGTGGGGACGGCCGTGTTCATCTCCATGCTGTTCAGCCTGGCGGCGGCCCGGATTGCCGACACCATGAAGTCGGCGATGGGAAGCCTGGAGTACCAGGCCGTCCTGCAGGACCCGGCCGTTGCAACGGATCCGGCCAACGCCAAGCTGTACGAGTTCTTCCAGAACGGCGCCTCCAACGAATCCCTCAATGACACCAGCTGGCTCCACGCAGCCAACAGCACGCTGACGCGCCCCATCACGGAGGGCTTCGCGTACGCCATCGACGCGGTCATGCTCACGGCGGCCGTGCTCACCGGACTGGCGTTCCTGATCAGTTTCGCGCTGCCCAACAAGAAGCTCACGGACTCAAAGGCGGCCTCCCAGGAGCCGGTGCCGGCCCACTAAGCCAGCCCGCTCCAAACAGGGGACGACGACGGCGGCGCCTCCCGCCGTCGTCGTCCCCTGTTTGCTGCCAAGCGGGCCCGCCCGACTGGAACGGCGCTCCGTGGCATGGAACACTGTGTAACGCGTGTGCGCCGGCCCAGGGCCGGTTCCGCAGCCGACGACGTCCGCACCGCATCCACCAAAACCCAGACCTAGGGAGACCCATGCCCACTGCACAGGAGCAGACAACCGCCCAAATACCGCAGCGGGTGATCTGGCTGGCGCTCGCGGGCGCGGTGGGCGGATTCCTGTTTGGCTTTGATTCGTCGGTGGTCAACGGCGCCGTGGATGCCATGAAGGACGAGTTCGCGCTGTCAGAGGCCGTGACCGGCTTCGCGGTGGCCGTCGCGCTGCTTGGCTGCGCTGCCGGCGCCTACCTTGCTGGCAAGGTGGCAGACCATTACGGGCGCATCCCTGCCATGAAGCTGGGTGCGCTGCTCTTCTTGGTCAGCGCCCTGGGCACGGGCTTCGCCTTCGGCGTCTGGGACCTGGTCTTCTGGCGCCTGGTGGGCGGCCTGGGGATCGGCCTCGCCTCGGTTATCGCCCCCGCCTACATTTCCGAGATTTCGCCGCGGCACGTCCGCGGCCGACTGGCCTCGCTGCAGCAGCTGGCCATCACCACAGGCATCTTTGCCGCGCTGCTGTCCGACGCGCTCCTGGCAACCAGCGCCGGCGGCGCCGACCAGGCCTACTGGCTGGGGATCGAGGCGTGGCGCTGGATGTTCCTGGCCGCAGCGCTGCCCGCAGCGGTGTACGGCTGGATCGCCTTCACCCTTCCCGAATCCCCGCGATTCCTGGTGTTCCAGGGCAAGGAAGACGAAGCCCGGAAGGTCTTCGACTCCATCGTCCCCGTCGGAGAAACGGACCGCCACATCCGGGAAATCCAGGACGCCATCGAAGAGGACAAGCTGGCCGGCCAAAAAGGCTCCGTGCGCGGCAAGACGTTCGGCCTGCAGGCAGTGGTGTGGGTGGGCATCACCCTGTCCGTCCTGCAGCAGTTCGTGGGCATCAACGTGATCTTCTACTACTCCACCACCCTTTGGAAGGCCGTGGGCTTCCAGGAGAAGGACTCGCTCACCATCTCCGTGGCCACGTCCGTCACCAACATCCTGGTCACGCTGGTGGCGATCGCCCTGGTGGACCGCATCGGGCGCCGGCCCATCCTGCTGGCCGGCTCCGTGGGCATGGCCGTGTCCCTGGGGGCCATGGCCGTGGCCTTCTCCACCGCCGTTGGCTCAGGTGAGGACATTTCCCTGCCCGGCGCGTGGGGTCCGGTGGCACTGGTGGCGGCCAACGTCTTCGTGGTCAGCTTCGGCGCCTCGTGGGGTCCGCTGGTGTGGGTCCTGCTGGGTGAGATCTTCCCGTCGCGGATCCGTGCCCGGGCCCTGGGCCTGGCCGCGGCAGCCCAGTGGGTGGCCAACTTTGTGATCACGCTCAGCTTCCCGGTGATGGCCGCCGGCTCGCTGCCGCTCACCTACGCCATGTACGCCCTGTTTGCCGCGGCGTCCTTCTTCTTCGTGATGTTCAAGGTGCCGGAGACCAACGGGATGTCCCTGGAGCAGGCCGAAACGCTGTTCGTGGCCAAGGGCTCGAAGAAGGCCTAGCGCCCGCCTCCGTTCTGCACCCTTCAACGGGCATTGCACCCCGGAACTCCCGGGTGCAGTGCCCGTTTGTGGGTGCAGCGGTCAGAGCGGAAGCTTCATGCCTTCGTGGTCGGCCGTGAAGCCGAGGCGCCCATAGAAACGGTGCGCCGCCGTCCGCGATTTGTGGGTGGTCAGCTGCATCAGTGTGCAGCCGCGGCGCCGGGACTCGTCGATGGCCCACTGCATCATGAGGTTGCCGAGGCCCTGGCCCCGGACGCCGGCCGCCACCCGCACGCCCTCGATCTGCGAGCGCCAGGCGCCCCGCCGCGAGATGCCGGGCAGGAAGCTGACCTGGAAGGTGGCCACCACGTGACTGTCCGCTGACCCTTGACGCACCAACTCCCCCACGACGAGCAGGTGGCGGGGGTCGGCGTCGATCGCTTCAAAGGCCCGCTCATACGGTTCCAGGTCCCCATGACTTTCGCGCGCGGCACCCATGGAATCGTCCGCAAGGAGCTCCACGATGGCAGGCAGGTCTCCGCGTGTGGCGGGGCGGAGGCGGAAGGTTCCGCTGCCGACGTCGGCAGTCATCACAAAGGGCGGGGTACCGGAAGAAGTGGGTTGCGTTGTCACGGAACCAGCATTCCACGGCCTCGCCTGCGTCCTTGCCCTCAGCCGCGCCCCATGTTTGGCTTGGGGACGAGCGTTGGAATGGATTACCTGATTGGGGGAGGTCCGCCATGGATCAGAAAACTTTGTCAGCCCTGCCTAAAACAACCCTGAGGGCAGGAATCATCATTGGTGCGGCCGGCGCGGTCGCGGTCATCCTTGCTCCCCAGATCCTCCAGTCACTGCAGCTGGGGCCGTCCTACTCGCAGGCAGTGGGCACGCTCCTCAGTGTGGTCTTCCAGCTCGTCACCCTGTTCTTCCTGCCGTTCTCCGCGGCCCTGATAGCCGGATCCCTGGTGATGCGGTACGTGGGCTCAGTGCTCACCGGGGCCGCAGCGGCTGGTCAGGCGAAGTAGACGCCGATCCGGTTGCCGTCGATGTCCTCGATGCGGATGTCGATGTCGTAGACGTCGCGGAGCATGGCCTGCTGCATGATCTGCCGGGGGCTGCCCTGGTGGACCAGCCGCCCGTCCTTCATGGCCAGGATGGTGTCCGAATAGCAGGATGCGAAGTTGATGTCGTGGACCACCAGGACGATTGTCTTCCCGAACTCGTCAGCCAGGCGCCGGAGGAGCCGCATCATCTCCACGGAGTGCTTCATGTCCAGGTTGTTCAGCGGCTCATCGAGCAGCAGGTAGCGGGTGTCCTGCGCGAGCACCATGGCAATGAAGGCCCGCTGGCGCTGGCCGCCCGAGAGCTCGTCCACGAACTTGTCCGCCATGGCCGCCAGGTCCAGGTGGCCGATCGCCTCTTCCACCTTGGCCAGGTCCTCCACGGTGGGCCGGCCGCCGGAGTGCGGGAACCGGCCGAAGGCCACGAGGTCCCGGACCGTGAGGCGCATAGTGAGGTGGTTCTCCTGCCGCAGGATGGCCATGGTCCGGGCGAGTTCCCGGCTGTCCGTGGCGGCGACATCCAGTCCGGCAACGGAGACGGAACCGGACTCAAGGGGCTGGAGCCTGCTGATGAGCGAGAGCAGCGTGGATTTCCCTGCCCCGTTGGGGCCGATGATGGAAGTGATGCCGCCGGCGGGAATGACGCAGCTGACGCCGTCCAGGACAGCCTGGCCGCCGTAGCTCTTGGAGACGTTCCGGACGTCGATCATGGCCGGACTCCCCCGGCCATGATGTCAGGAGTTGGGCGGGTCATTTCAGGGAGCCTTTCAAAAGGAGGTAGAGGAACAGGATGCCGCCCGCGAACTCGATGACCACGCTCAGGGCGGTGCTGAAGCCGAAGACCTGCTCCAGCAGCAGCTGCCCGCCCACCAGGGCCACAGCGCCGACCAGCACCACGATGGGCAGCAGCCAGGCATGGCTGAACCCGCGGCACAGCTGGTAGCCCAGGCTCACCACCAGCAGGCCGAAGAACGTAACGGGCCCCACCAGCGCGGTGGACACGGCCACAAGCAGCGAGCATCCCAGCAGCACGCGCATCACCACCTTCCGGTGGTCGACACCCACGTTGATGGCTACGTCCCGCCCCAACGCCAGCACGTCCAGCATGTGCCGTGCCCGCCACACCACAGCACACACAGCCGCAACAATCACCGCCGAGACACCCAGCAGTGCCGGATCCACGTTGTTGAAGCTTGCGAAGAACAGGTCCTGGAGGATGATGAACTCGCTGGGTTCCATGAGCCGCTGCAGCAGGGAGGACAGTCCGCGGAAGAGGCTGCCGAGGACCACCCCCACCAGCAGGAGAAGATGCAGCGAACGGGTGGCACCGGTGAACATCCAGCGGTACAGCAGCGCACTGAACGCCACCATCAGCAGCACTTCGAGGCCGAACTGCAGCGTGGGCGGGGCGGCCACCACTGCGGCGGCTCCGAGGGTGAATGCCAGCACCGTCTGGACCAGGATGTACAGCGAATCGAAGCCCATGATGGACGGCGTCAGGATACGGTTGGCCGTGACGGTCTGGAACAGGAGCGTGGATACGCCCACGGCAACGGCCACCAGCAACATGGCGGCCAGCTTGATGGCCCGGCGCGGCAGGATGTAGCCCACGTTGCCCTTCAGGTCGAAGAACAGGAAGAAGCAGACGACGGCGGCAGCCACCGCGAGCAGGATGCCTGCCACCATGCGCGGCGGGGCATTGCGGAGGGCGGCTTTGAGTTTCCGGGGAACCGGGCGCTGCACTGCGGCCGGCCGCTGGGCGGCGGCAGGATCTTCCGGCGGCCGCAGTGTTGTGCTGTCAGGCATTGCGTTTCCTCAGGATCAGGACGAGGAACAGGACAGCGCCCAGCACGGACATCACCATGCCCACCGGGACCTCGTAGGGGTAGCGGATGGTGCGGCCGATGATGTCGCACACCAGCACGAAAGCGGCCCCGAACAGTGCTGTCCACGGAACGGCGCGGCGGAGGTTATCGCCGAAGATGAGGGACACGATGTTGGGCACCACGAGTCCCAGGAAGGGTACGGCCCCCACGGTGGTGACCACCACGGCAGAGATCAGCGAGACGATGATGAGCCCCAGCCTCATGGTCCTGCCGTAGTTCAGTCCCAGGTTGGTGGTGAAGTCCTGGCCCATCCCGGCCACGGTGAACCGGTCCGCGGCCAGCAGCCCCAGGAGCATCAGGAGGGCGACAATCCACAGCAGCTCATACCGGCCCCGGAGGACACCGGAGAAGTCGCCGATCATCCAGTTGCTCAGGGTCTGCAGCAGGTCATAGCGGTAGGCAAAGAAGGTGGTGACGGCGGCAATCACCCCGCCCAGCATGATGCCCACCAGCGGGATGAGGAGGGTGTTGCGTACCGGCAGGCGGCGCAGGATGGCCAGGAAAAGGGCCGTCCCCAGCATCGCGAAGGTGCTGGCCACCAGCATTTTGGCCAGCACCGGGGCCTGCGGTGCGAAAACCGTCACTACCAGGATTCCCAGGGTGGCGGACTCGACAGTACCTACGGTGGAGGGCTCCACGAAGCGATTGCGGGCCATGAGCTGCATGATGAGCCCGGCAACCGCCACCGCCATCCCGGCCAGGACCACGGCAAGTGTCCTGGGAACGCGGGAAATCCAAAAAACGTCGGTCGTCGCGGGATCGCCGGATAAAAGGCCCGGCAGGGAGACGTCGCTGACGCCCACGAACATGCTGGCGATGGCAAGGGCAAGGACGGCAGTTGCGGCCGCAGCCAGGCCGGCACTGTGGCGGGCCCGGCTGCGGGTTGCCGGCGCAAGCGGGCGCACGGCGGTGGCGGTCATGGGTGTGTGAGCCCGGTTGGAGGCTCTAGGCCACGGAGTCGGCAACGGCGTCCACCATTGCTTCGACGTTGTTGAGGCCGTAGCCCACGATGTACCAGCCGGCAGGGTCAAGGTTGATGACCTTGTTGTTCTGGACGGCGTTGGTGGACCGGACGAGTTCGTTGTCCAGGATGGGGTTGGCGTCGGCGCCTTCGGTGCCCACCGCGGTGTCGCGGTTGATGACATACAGGATGTCCGGGTTGACCTGCTTGATGTACTCGAAGGACACAGCCTCGCCGTGGCTGCCCTCAACCTTGACGTCTGCCGCGGTGGGGACGCCCAGGACGTCGTGGATGATGCCGAACCTGGAGCCTGCGCCGTAGGCGGTGACCTCGCCGCCGGAGGTCAGGACAATGAGACCCTTGCCGGCGCCGGCCGCCTTGGTTCTGGTCTCTGCGATGGTGGCGTCCACCGCGCCCAGCTTCTCCTCCACCTCGGCGGACTTGCCGAAGATGGTTCCCAGCTTCCCGGCCTGCTCCTTGAAGCTTTCCATCGGCCCGGCGGCGTCGATGGACAGGTCGATGGTGGGGGCGATCTTGCTCAGTTCCTCGTAGGCTCCGGCGGTCCGGCCGGAGATGATGATGAGGTCGGGGTCGCCGGCGCTGACGGCTTCGAAGTCGGGCTCCTTCAGGGAACCGATCTTGGTGTACTTCGCGTCGGCGTACTTGTTGAGCGCGTCCGGATAGGCAGCCTCGGGCACGCCGGCGGGCTCAACGCCCAGCGCGTCAAGGGTGTCCAGGACGCCGAGGTCGAACGTGAAGACCCTCTCCGGGTTGACGGGAACGTTGGCGGTGCTGCCCTGGGCGTGCTCCACGGTGATGGTGGCCGCCTCACCAGCGGGCGTCGCCGTCGCGCTCCCGCCGCACGCCGTGACGGCCAGGAGCGCCGCTCCCGCCGCAAGTGCCCCCAGGTAGCTCGACAGCCTCTTCTTCACTTTGTTCTCCGCTCGGATAATACGTCACAAGTTCGTTGCCTAATAGCCCAGAGCCTATAAGTAAGGGAAGGCTAACTTCAAAGCGGGAGGGGCAGTATTCCGTCACAAGTGGGGGACATCACAACGCACGACGCCGGCACCCAGGTGAGTGCCGGCGTCGTGCGTTTGCAGAAGGGTTGGGGAAAAAGCCGCATCAACTGCGAGAGGGTTCCCGAAAAGGCTGCAGCAAGTGCAAGAGGGTGCAGTCAGTGCGGGAGGATTAGGCCGGGGCCTTGGCAGCCTCCGCCTGCCGCTCCTCCACCAGGGTTGCCACCGCGTTGAACAGTGGGTGGCCGGGCTCCAGCCCGGTGATGCGGGCAGTGGCGTCCGCCGGGCTGGAGGAGGCCAGGATGCCGGCCAGCTCCGTTGCCTCGGCGTCGGCCGGATCGGTGAAGCGCAGGGCCGCGGCGATGGCGCCCAGGAGCGCCTCCGGCACAATGCCCCGTTCCGCCAGTTCAGCGGCCGGACCGATGAACCGTTCATGCCGGCTCAGCTTCCGCAGCGGAGCGCGGCCCACCCGGTTCACCGTGTCAGGAAGGTAGGGGTTGGAGAACCGGACCAGGATCTTCTGGACATAGGCCTCCTGCTCGTCGTTGCTGAAGCCGTGCTTGGAGACCAGCAGCTGCTTGGTCTCCTCCAGCACCGCCCGAACATCCTCGGCCACGTCCTGGTCGGCCATGGCCTCGGAGATCTTCTCCAGGCCCGCCTCGAACCCGAAGTACGCTGCCGAGGCATGGCCGGTGTTCACCGTGAACAGCTTCCGCTCGATGTACGGCGAGAGATCGTCCACGAACGTGGCACCCGGGATGGCCGGTGCCGCCCCTGCAAAGGCGGTGCGGTCGATGACCCACTCGTAGAAGGTCTCCACGGTGACGTCCAGGCCCTGCCCGGCTTCCTGGTTGGGAACGATCCGGTCCACGGCGGTATTGGCGAACACAGCCTTCCCGTCCAGCGCGCTGGCGGCAGCCCCCGGCTGGGAGGCCACCTCCTTGGCCAGGATGTCCGTGGCGTTGATGGCGTTCTCGCAGGCCATGACCTGCAGCGGGGCCAGGCCCGAGTCCCTCGCCGCAATGCCTTTGGCGATGGCAGGGGCCACGAACTTCAGGATGTGGGGGCCCACGGCGGTGGTGACGATGTCCGCCGTCGCAATCTCTGCGATGAGCTCCGCTTCCTGCGTGGTGGAGTTCAGCGCCCGGAAGTTGTTGACCGTCCGCACTGCAGGGTTCTCCCCCACCTCGTGCACGGAGTAGCCGTCCGCCGCTGCCAGCTGGGCGATGAGTTCCTCCGCCACGTCGGCGAACACCACCTCGTACCCGGCATCATGTAGGAGCAGGCCCACAAAGCCACGGCCGATGTTCCCGGCCCCGAAATGAACAGCCTTCACTATGCGTTGACCTTTCCGAAGAGTTCCAGGACTTCATCCACCGAGGTGGCTGCCTCCAGCCGGGCAACCTGCTCCTTGCTGGTGAAGACCTTCGCGATGGAGGACAGGATGTGCAGGTGCTCGTTGTTGACCCCTGCCACGCCCACCACGAACTTGACCTGCTTACCGTTCCAGTCGATGCCCTGGGGGTAGCGGATCACGGACACCGCGGACTTCCGGATGTGGTCCTTGGCGGCGTTGGTGCCGTGCGGGATGGCCAGGAAGCTGCCCATGTAGGTGGACACGGATTCCTCGCGCTCGTGCATGGCGGCAATGTAGCCCTCATCCACGGCGCCGCGCGCCAGCAGCAGCCTGCCGGCCTCGTCGATTGCGGCGTCGCGGGTTGTGGCTGAACCGTCCAGCACCACGCTCTCACGGGCCAGGATCTCCGGCGCGCCGGCGGTTCCGGCGGCGGGAGCCGCGTCCACGGGGG
>NZ_JBJURL010000062.1:0-25610 GCF_046097905.1 Pseudarthrobacter sp. NKDBFgelt
CGACGGCGGCGGATGGTGCCGTGGGGTTCTGGAGATCTGTGGGGGTACTTTGAGGCACAACTGTTCCTTGTGGGTTGGGGGGTTGGCCGCATCCGGAACACGCATGATTCCGCCCACAAATTCGGATTAATGCCTTCTGGGCATCCGAATGTGAGCGGAATCTCTTGTGGCGCCGAAGCTTCGCGCGGCTCGTCTATCCTACAAGACCCACCGGGGTGCTACGTGACCCGCACTACACCCCACCCGTCTCCAACACAAGGTTCTGCTCACCGTCCACGCTCACGCGGTAGGCCTGCAGCGGTTCGGCGCCGGTGGTTGAGCAGCCGCTGGTGAGGTCGAACGCGTGCTGGTGCAGCGGGCAGATCACCTGCTGGCGGTCGATGGTGCCGTCCGCGATGGGGCCGCCCCGGTGCGGGCAGACTGCCGCGAGCGCCCGCACGGTTCCGTCGCGCAGCCGGAAGACGGCCACCTGTTCGCCGTCCACCGCAAATGCCCTTCCTTCCCCCAACGGAACCTGGTCCACGGGGCCGAGGATGTGGGACGCTGCGGCCGCACCGGTGGCGCTCATCGGACCGGCACCTGCGGAAGGACCGTCAGCGGCAGGGACGTCCTGAACTGGCCGGGCGTCAGCGGATCCACGCGTTCGCTCCACGGATCCACGTAGCTGTCCACGGACGCCTGCATCGCGGCATCCAGCTGCGCCGCAATCCCCTCCGCGTCCTCGACAATCACTGCGCGGAGATGCTCGATGCCCACCCGGGGCACAAAGGCGTAGGTCCGTTCCAGCCAGTTGGCGTGTTCGCGGTAGTACTGCATGAAACGGCCGGTCAGGACCTTCACATCTTCTGGGCCGTCAACGGTGGCCAGGAGGTCGCCCTTGCGGATGTGGGCGCCGGCCGCTCCCCCGACGTAGATTTCCCAGCGGCCGCCTTCCACAGCCACCACGCCCACGTCCTTCACCAGTGATTCCGCGCAGTTGCGGGGGCAGCCGGAGACTGCCAGCTTCAGCTTGGCCGGCGACTCGATGCCCTGGAACCGGGATTCGATCTCGACGCCCAGCTTGGTGGAGTCCCCCGTCCCGTAACGGCAGAAGTCCTTCCCAACACAGGTCTTCACGGTGCGGAAGCTCTTGCCGTAGGCGTACCCGGACGGCATGTCCAGATCGGCCCAGACCTGCGGCAGGTCCTCCTTGGGGATGCCCAGCAGGTCGATCCGCTGGCCGCCGGTGAGCTTGATCAGGGGCACGTTGTACTTCTCGGCCACGTCCGCGATCCGGCGCAGCTGCTGCACGGACGTGACGCCGCCCTTCATCTGCGGCACCACGGAGAACGTCCCGTCCCGCTGGATGTTGGCGTGCACCCGGTCGTTGATGAAGCGGGCATCGCGTTCGTCGACGTACCGGTCCGCGAGCATCATCTTGAGCAGGGACGCCAGGCCCATTTTAGACTTCGCGTCCTCGGCGCCGCCCGGTGCCAGCGCGTGGAACACGGCCGAAACGGACCGGAGCCCGCGTTTCCGGATCTCTGCCATCAATGCGGCCTTGTCCAGGGGAATGCCCGGTACGTAGTAGGTGGCGGCAGGATCCTCCTCCACGGCCCCGTCCGCCGCCCACTCCACTACCTGTTTCACCAGGAGCTTGCACGAGCCGCAGCCCTTCCCGGCCCGGGTGGCATCCATGGCCCCGGACACCGAGGCGCAGCCGCCCCTCACGGCTGCGGCCAGGTCCTTCTTGCTGACACCGTTGCAGTTGCAGACCTGAGCGTCATCATCCAGTTCCGCCACGCCCACGTCCTCCCCGGGCGTCCCGAGATCGAACATGAGGCCAAGCCGCTCCTCGGGCAGGGGGAGGCCGCGGTCGTAGGCCTGGGTCAGGAACGCCACCTTGCGGCTGTCGCCTAGCAGGGTGGCACCCACCATCTTGTTGTCGCGGACCACGATGGATTTGAAGACCCCGCGGCTGGGTTCGGAGAAGACGATGTGCTCGTCGGTGTCCAGCTCCGGCCCCTGCAGGCCCATGGAGGCGACCTCGACCCCCGCCACCTTGAGCTTGGTGGCAGTCCGCGACCCCAGGTATGCAGCGCTGGTGTCCGCACCGGTGACATGGTTTGCGAGCACCACCGCCTGCTCCCACAGCGGCGCCACCAGGCCGTACACCTCACCGCGGTGCTGGACGCACTCCCCCACGGCGTAGATGTGGTCCTCGTCCTGCACGCGGAGCCTGTCATCCACCACGATGGCCCGCTCCACCGGAAGTCCGCTGAGGACGGCCAGGTCCACGTTGGGCCGGATCCCGGCTGCCACCACCACCATGTCGCACTGGATGTCCGGGCGGTCGCGGAGGCTGACGCCGGTCACCCTGTCCTTGCCCAGCACGGCTGTGGTCCGGCTGCCCGTCAGTACCCCGATGCCCAGGGCCTCAACGCTCCGGCGGAGCACCGCACCGCCGTCGGGCCCCATCTGCGCGCTCATGAGGTGGCCGCCCGAGTGGACCACGTCCACCCCCAGCCCGAAGCTGCGCAGCCCGGCGGCGGCCTCCAGTCCCAGCAGGCCCCCGCCGATCACCACGGCATGCCGGTGATGGTCATGCCGGGCGTGCTCGGCCATCTTGCGGGTGTCATCGATGGTGCGGAAGCCGAAGACACCCGGCTTCACCGAACCGCCGGGCGTGTAAAGGCCGTCCATCGGGGGCAGGTGCGGGCGGCTGCCCGTGGCGATGACCAGGGTGTCGTAGGGCGTCACCCTGCCGTCGCTGGAAAACACGTGCTTGGCGAACCGGTCGATCCTGTCCGCCCGGACTCCCGCGTGGAGCGTGATGCCGTTGTCCTCATACCAGGACAACGGGTTGAGGAAGATGTCCGCATCGCTTTCCTCCCCGGAGAGGACATGGCTGAGCATGATCCGGTTGTAGTTGCCGTAGGGTTCGTCCCCGAACATGGTGATGCTGAACTGCTCCGCACCGCCCCTGGCCAGGATCTCCTCCACGGCGCGGGCTCCTGCCATCCCGTTCCCGATGACCACCAGGCGCCGGCGGCTGTCCCGGCTGCGTGCCCGGCCGTCCGGCCGGGATTGGGCCCGTTCGGCCACGCTGGTCATCAGTGCTCCACCATGCCCAGGTCGATGACCACGGAGCCGCTGACGCCCTCCGGCGCGGCCAGGTAGAGCTCGACGGCGGAGCCGCCTTCGATGTCTTCCACCACCCGCAGCGGGACATGGACGTCGCTTTTGGCGCCGATGGGGAAGTACCGCATGGGCACGCCGTTGCGCATCAGCACCACGGTGATGAGTTCGCCGCTGGAGTTTCCGCCGCGGAAGTACAGCGCCTGGTTGACGACGCCGTCCGGGACATAGTGCGAGAGCTCGCTGTGCAGGGGCACGGGTTTCTCCATCCCCACACCCTGGAAGTGGTAGATGCCCTGCATGAAAAGGTTCCTGGTGATCACGGGCAGATCCTTTCGGCCGGCGGAATGACGGGCATGGCCCTATCTTCCGCCGCCGATGTTTCCGCCTGCCGGTCCCCCGGTAAAGACTGCTTAACGCAAATCTCACCGGTTCCCGGGCCGGCCCCTAGACCGACGCGAGCACGCCCTTGTCCATGGAATACCGGGTCCAGCGTCCGACGCCGGTGTTCCCGGCCCGGGCGCCTTCCGGGCCGGCCTCACCACGGCTCCGCCGCGCGCAGGCAGCGAACCATTCCCGCAGGGCACGGTCGTGGCTGACCATCACCAGGGTCCCGGTGAAGCCGGCGAGCGCCGCCTCCAGCTGTTCCACCAGCACGGGCGCCAGGTGGTTGGTGGGTTCGTCCACGACCAGGGTTCCGTAGCCGCCCAGCAGCAGGCGGGCCAGGGCCAGCCTTCGCTGCTGGCCGGCGGACAGGCTGCCCACGGGCACGTGGAACTCGCTGGTGCGGAAGAGGCCGAGGCGGAGGAGGGCCTCGGCATGCTCGTCGATGTTGCCGCCGAGGCCCGCGGCGAAGGCCGGCAGCAGGCGCAGGGATGGCCGTTGCGGCAGCTCCAGTTCCTGCTGCAGGTAGCCGACGCGTTCTGGCCGCGTGACGGAGCCGGCAGCCGGTTCCAGGGTTCCGGCAAGGATGGAGAGCAGCGTGGATTTGCCCGCGCCGTTGGGCCCGGTGATCAGGACCTTCTCGCCGGGGCCCGCCTGGAAGTCGGTGGTTCCCAGCCTGCCGGGCACGCCCACCCCATGCACAGCCAGCACCGGCGCGCCGTCCTGCGCAGACCCGGAAGGCCCAACACCCGGGTCCGCGGCGAGATCGACGTTTAGCCGCAGGGGTACCGGCGGCCGGTCCACGGGGCTGGCTTCGAGCCGGCGCAGGCGTTCCTGGGCGTTCCGGACTTGGCTGCTGGCAGCCTTCTGCCAGGTGCCTGCCTTGAAGTCGAAGCCCATCTTGTCGCCGTCGCGCTTGCGCCCGTACCCCATGGTCCCGGCAACAGTCTCGGCCTGCCGCTTTTCGGACTCCATCGCATCAATCCAGGTGTGGTACTGCTGGAGCCAGCGCGCGCGTTCGGCTGCCTTCTCCCGGAGGTAGCCGTCGTAGCCGTTGCCGTAGCGGGTCACGGCGCGGCGCTCGGCATCCACTTCGATGATGGTGCTGGCCACCTTGCGGAGGAGCACCCGGTCATGGGACACCACCACCACGGTGCCGCGGTGGGCGGCCAGCCGGTCCTCCAGCCAGGCCGTTCCACGGGCGTCCAGGTGGTTGGTGGGCTCGTCCAGGAGCAGGATGTCCGCGGGATCGGCCAGGACACACGCCAAGGCCACCCGTTCCTGCTCCCCGCCGGACAGCGATCCCAGCACCCGGTTCCGGTCCAGGCCGCCCAGGCCCAGCCGGTCCAGCGCAGCCTCCACCCGGGACTCGGCTGCGTAGCCTTCCCGCAGCTGGTATTCCGTCTGGAGCCTGCCGTAGGTTTCCAGCTCGTCGTCGCCGGCGTCAGCCAGCCCCGCCTCCAGCCGGTCGAGCTCCGCTTCGATGGCACGCAGGGCGGCCAGGGAAGCGTCGACGGCGGCACCCACGGTGAAGGTTTCCGGCAGGCCATGGGTCTGGGCGAGGTAGCCCACCCGGCCCTGGATTGCCGCCGTGCCTTCGTCCGGGGTTTCAAGGCCAGAAAGGAGCCGCAGCAGGGTGGATTTGCCGGCCCCGTTTTCGCCGACGACGGCCACGTGTTCGCCGGGGGTGATGGCTAGGGTGATGCCGTCCAGCAGCAGCCGGTCGCCGTAGCCGTGGGAGACGCCGGAAAGGGTCAGGTGTTCAGTCACGGGAAGTCCTCGCAAAGTTCCGCAGTGTGGCCGCGGGGTGGACCGGATTTTTCCGGTCCCCAACGGCGGCCCTGGATTGGGGAAGGCAGCCCGGCATGGCCGGCTGCTGGCTAGGACTTCATCGCTCCAGCCTGCCCGCCGCGGGTGGCCGAGTCAAGCAGTGGCCGAGTCAAGCGGTGGCGAGTCAAGCGGCAGCGGCAGTCAGGCAGCTGCGAGCGCGGCGGCCTTCCTGCGCCGCGCCTTCGCCAGCCGGGTCCCGATCAGTCCCTGCCGCGGGCTGAAGAGGTAGACGACGGCGAAGACCACACCCTGCGTGAGCACCACCATGGCGCCGGAGGCTGTGTCCAGGTAATAGCTGAGGTAGATGCCGGCGATGGAGCAGACTGCCGAGACCACCGGTGCGATGACCAGCATCCGGGAGAACCGGTCCGTCAGCAGGTAGGCGGTGGCGCCGGGGATGATCAGCATGGCCACCACAAGCACCACGCCCACGGTCTGCAGCGCCACCACGGAAGTCAGGGCAAGCAGGCCCAACAGCAGCGCCCCCAGCCTTTGGGGCGACAGCCCGATGGCGTGCGCGTGGGTGGGGTCGAAGGCGTAGAGGGTAAGGTCCCGCCGCTTGAGGATCAGGATGGCGAACGCCACAACGCCCAGCACCAGGACCTGGATGAGGTCCGGGATGCTCACGCCCAGCAGGTTGCCGAAGATGATGTGGTTCAGGTCCGTTTGGCTGGGCGTGACGGAAATCAGCACCAGGCCCAGGGCAAACAGGGAGGAGAACACGATGCCGATTGCGGCGTCCTCCTTGACCCGGCTGGTGTTGCGGACCACTCCGATCAGGGTCACGGCAATCAGTGCGAACACCAGCGCCCCCAGCGCGAAGGGGGCACCCACGATGTACGCCAGCACAACGCCGGGCAGGACGGCATGCGAGACGGCGTCACCCATCAGGGACCAGCCGATCAGGACCAGCCAGCAGCTGAGCACTGCGCAGACGACGGCGGCGAGCGCGGTGGTGACGATGGCCCGGACCATGAAGTCATAGCTGAGGGGTTCGAGGAGGAGTTCCATCGTCAGCCCGCTTCCTTCCGGTTGAGCACGTCCAGGCCGAACGCCATGGCGAGGTTTTCCGGCTGCAGCACCCGCTCGGGCGGGCCATGCATGAGGACCTTGTGCATCAGCAGCACGGCTTCGTCGCACAGTTGCGGGAGGGCATGGAGATCGTGGGTGGACAACAGGATGGTGCAGCCGTCGGAGGCGAGCTCGCGCAGCAGGCGGGTGATGGTGGCCTCGGACCGCTTGTCCACGCCGGCGAAGGGCTCGTCCAGCAGCATGATGGTGGCGCCCTGTGCGATGCCGCGGGCCACGAACGCGCGCTTTTTCTGCCCGCCGGACAGCTGGCCAATCTGCCTGCCGGCATAATCCCCGAGCTCCACCCGGTCCAGTGCCTCGTCAACGGCGGCGCGGTCGGCCTTGGATGCCCGGCGGGTGAACCCCTGGTGGCCGTACCGGCCCATCATCACCACGTCGCGCACGGACAGCGGGAACTGCCAGTCCACTTCCTCGCTTTGCGGAACGTAGCCGATCCCCCCTTCCCGGCGTGCCTTGGAAGGCGGCTGCCCGCCAATCCGCACCGTGCCGGCGTCGGGCTTGACCATTCCCATGATCACCTTGAACAGGGTGGACTTCCCGGAGCCGTTCATGCCCACCAGGCCGCAGATCCGTGCCGGGTCCACCGTCAGGGAGGCAGCATCGAGGGCCAGGACTTCGCCATAATGCACCGTGACGTTCTCGACGGCGATGGCCGGGGTGCTCATGACCCTGCACCGCCGGTGAGGGCGCTGGTAATGACCTCGGCGTCGTGCCGGATCAGGTCAAGGTAGGTGGGGACCGGTCCGTCCGCTTCCGAGAGTGAGTCCACGTAGAGCGTGCCGCCAAAGCTGGCGCCCGTGGCTTCCACCACCTGCTGCATGGGAGCATCGGACACGGTGGATTCGCAGAACACCGCGGGGACATTGTTGGTTTTGACGTACTCGATGGCCCGGGTGATCTGCTGCGGAGTGGCCTGCTGCTCGGCATTGACAGCCCAGATGTAGACCTCCTTCAGCCCGGCGTCGCGGGCCAGGTAGGAGAATGCGCCCTCACACGTGACCAGGGCCCGCTGGTTCTCCGGGACGCCGGCCAGACTGGCGGTCATCTGGTCCTGCACAGCCTGGAGTTCGGCCTTGTAGGCATCCCCGTTCGCGGCGAAGGCGGCCGCATTGTCCGGGTCCAGTTCGCTGAACGCCCGGACCATGTTGTCCACGTAGGTCTGCACGTTCACCGGCGACATCCACGCGTGCGGATTGGGTTTGCCCTGGTATGAGTCCTCGCTGATGGACATCACCTCCACGCCCTCGCTGACCACGGCATGCGGCACGTCCAGCCCCTCAACGAACTGCCCGAACCATGCTTCCAGGTTGAGTCCGTTGTCCAGGATGAGGTCGGCTTTTGAGGCCTTCCGGATGTCGCCCGGCGTGGGGTCATAGCCGTGGATCTCAGCGCCGGCCTTGGTGATGGACTCGACCGTGAGCTTGTCCCCCGCGACGTTCCGGGCGATGTCCGCCAGCACGGTGAAGGTGGTCAGGACCACGGGCTTGCCGTCTCCGTTGCCTGAAGCTCCCCCGCCGCAGGAGGTCAGCAAGAGGGAAAGCACGACGGCGGCCACGGCTGCGGCGCGGAGACGCCCCGTCCGCCCGGGTCGGGTCCGGGCGGCTACTTTGGCGCACCGAAACATAAATTTAGGCATACCGAAGATTCTACGGGAAGCACGTTTCGGCCAGCAACGCACCCCGGCCCACCCCCAACCAGGTAGCGCTAAGTGTCGTTTTCAGGCTCCAGAACGACACTTAGCGCTACCCAGTTTGAGGCTAGGCTGAAGCTATGGCTACCGCCCACCGAATACCACCCGCACCGCAGCCGGAGCTGTACCGCTTCAAGCCGTTGGATTTCGCCACCCTCATCACCTATGTGGCCATCGCAGGGTTTTTTGCCGTGGCCGGTGAGCTGCTGGCTCCCTTCCTGCGCCAGATAGCTCCCAGCCCGGCGGCAGCTTCCTACGCCGTCAACCTGCTCTTTTATGCCTCCGTGGGCATACTCGCTGTGCTGGCAGCCCGGAAGGTGGTGGGCCGTGACCTCAGGGTGCTGGCCACCCGGCCCTGGTTCACGCTGCTGATGGTCCCGGCCGCGGTGATTGCCATGATGATCCTGACCGCCGTGGTGGTGGCCCTGAGCGGCGAGGCCCAGACGTCACAGAACCAGGCGGGACTGCAGGAACTGGCCCAGCAGATCCCGGCCTGGCTGATGGTCCCGCTGCTGGTGGTGGTGGGACCGTTCGTGGAGGAATACATCTTCCGCCACCTGCTGATCGGCAAGCTGAGCCGGCGGGTGAACATCTGGATCTGCTGCGCCCTGTCCGTGGTGCTGTTCGCGGCCCTTCACATCGTGGGCCAGGAAGCGGTCACCTTCACCGCGCTGCTTCCCTACCTGGCCATGGGCGCCACGCTGGTGTTCGTCTACGTGTGGACCGGGAAGAACCTGATGTTCGCCTACTTTGTGCACGCCGCTAAGAACCTGCTGGCCGTGGTGTTCATCTACGCCATCCCGCCGGAGGTCTTCGAACAGCTCCAGCAGGTCCAGCCCTAGGAATCCCGGGGCACGCCGCGCAGCGTAAACCGGTGGCTGCCGCGGGTGCGCCCGGTGATGTACACCCTCACGCCTCCGGACGCGTTGGTTCCGGCCAGGTACCGGTAGCTTTCACCGGGGTTGTAGGCAGCCGGAGTGTCCGGGCCGGCAGGCAAACCGGGCCCGAACTCGATGGCGTCCCCGCCCACCCCGTAGCGGCCCATCCCCTCCACCAGCTGGAAGGCGCCGGTCCCGCCCAGGGGGACAACGCCGTCGAGCGTTCCGCCCGGCCGGAACGTCAGCTCGAGGGCGAAGGCCGTGTCCGCGCCCCCGAAACTGACGTCCAGCACCGCCTGTCCGCCGTCCGCCTGCACGGCAATGTCCGTGGCAAGCTTGTGGACCACGGTGGGGCGGCTGCCGAAGTCCATGCCCGCGCTGAACCGGCCCTCGTGCTCCAGCGCGTAGATGCCGTCCGCCCGCCGCTTCTGTGCCGGCAGCGGCAGGTAGAAGTTGGCCTCCAGCTCCTCGGACAGGGTCACGGCAGTTCCGTTCGCCACCGTGTGCTGACTGCGGAAGGGCCCCAGGTCAAAGAAGCTGCGCGACAACCTCAGGTCCGTGAGCACCGCCGCGCCGTAGGCGAAGCGGAGGAAGGTGGGATTCGTGGCAAGCCCGGACACCACACCAGGCTCCAGGGCGTCGCAGCCGCCAAACACCGTAGCCACCGTTCCGGCGCCCCTGAACCGGTACACGCCGCAGCTCTCCAGCGCAGCGCCCGCCGGCGCCATGGCGGCGTGGAATGAAATGTCCGACGACGGCGGCGCGCCTTCTGCCGGGGTGCGTCCGGGCAGCGCCTCCCGCAGCCAGGGATCCAGCCGGGCCAGCGCCAGCAGCTTGGCCGGCTCATGCAGGGGCAGCCCCTCCAGCCAGGTGGCCGCGGCGGCGAAGTCCTCCCTGCCGTCCTGGTTGGCCATCCGCCGGTACAGGTGCAGGAAAGGGGCGGCGTCGAAGGTCATCCACTGGTCCTGGCGGCGCGAGAACACCGACTCCACGCTGCCGTCCGGGCTGAACCACGGCAGGAACGCGGTAAGGTTCCGGCGGACGTGGTCCAGCAGTTCCGGCCGTCCCGAACTGTCCGCGATGGCCAGCAGGGACGGATTGGTGACGGCGGTGGCATACAGCGGACTGCGCTCGGAGTACATCCCGTCCGGCAGCTGGTCGATCCCCTCCGCCAGCCACTCCGAGATCCTCTCCGCAATGCCCGGCTGCGGCTGCAGCCGGTCCATCTGCGCCAGCGCCGCGCACAGCTCCCACCGGTGGTTGGGCGTATGGACCCCGCCCGCAACCATGGCATCCGTAGCCCGGGAGACGATGCCGCTGAGCCTTGCGTCCACCTCCGCCAGCACCGGGTCCGGCGGGGTGTCCAGGGCCCGGATCAGGCCCAGCGCAAGGCACACGTCATTGAGCGTGAAAGCGGAGTCAGGCGGTGAGCACAGGTTGGTGCCATCGAACAGTCCGGTGGGGCCCTGGAGCTGTTCCAGCCGGTCAAGGCACCTGGCCATCGGCTCCCGCAGCCCGCCGGACCCGTGAAAGCCAGCACCGTAAAAGCGGGAGCCGGGCTCGGTGAAGACCGTGACCATCGCCAGCAGCCTGCCCATGGCGGGCCGGTGCGCCAGGGCCGCCACGTCGGCGTCGTGCGTTTCCAGCAGCGCCTGCACGGACTGGTCCGCCGCCTCCCCCACGCGGTTGAGGAATGCTGCGTCCACGGAAGCTGTCTGCAAGATGTTGCCTTTCATGGGTCTGCCCGGGGTCGTGTCCCGGAGCAGGCTGGTGAGGTAGCGCTTCGGGGCAGGACGCTAGTCCTTCAGGCCCGCGCTGACATCGGCGTTGAGCACGTATTTCTGGAAGACGAAGAACACCAGGACCAGCGGCAGGATGGAGATCACCGAGGCGCCCAGCAGCACCGGCCAGTCGATGTTTTCTGCGCCCACGATGCTGCGCAGTGCCACCTGGAGCGTGTACCACTTGGGATCGTTGAGGACGATCAGCGGCCAGATGTAGTCGTTCCACCGCCACTGGAACGAGAAAATGGCGAGCGTGAACAGGATGGGCCGTGAGAGCGGCAGCATGATCCGGAAGAAGATGGCCAGTTCGCTGGCGCCGTCGATCCGGGCCGAGTGCAGCAGGTCATCCGGAACAGTGAGGAAGAACTGCCGGAACATGAACACGCCCGTGGCGGTGAGGACGGACGGCACGATGATGCCGGCCAGCGAGTTGTAGAGGCCCAGATCGCGGATCACCGTGAACGTGGGGTTCAGGATCACCTCGGTGGGCAGCATGGTGGTGGCCAGGATGCACACGAAGAACAGCCTGGTGCCCTCGTTGTTGTACTTGGCCAGCGCGTAGCCCGTGCAGGCGCTGAAGAACACCGTGAGCACCGTGGTGACAACGGCCACCGTTGCCGTGTTCAGGAAGTACTGCGCGAAGTCCACCCGTTCCCAGGCATCCACGAAGCCCTGGAAGGTCCATTCCCGCGGAATCATGGACAGCGGGTAGCTGAACAGTTCGCTGCCCGGCTTGAAGGAGCTGAGGAGGAACCAGAGCAGCGGCAGTGCGTAGATTGCCGCGATGACCCACATGAGCACGGTGAGGGGGACGGACAGCCTGGCCCGGCCTTCCCGGTTGCTACGGGGGCCCCGCCTGCCCCTGGCGGAGTCCACCTTCTCGGCTCCCAGGGCGGATTCCTCCGCAATGGCGGGAGGGAGGTTGGCTGCTGTTGCCATGGTCAGGCCTTCTTCCGGTTGAAGCGCAGCTGGATGAGGGCGATCGCCAGCAGGACCACCATCAGCACCATGGAGGCGGCACTGGCGTACCCCACCTTGGACTGCTCGAAGCCGGTCTTGTAGATGTACTGCACGATCAGGGTGTTCTCCGTTCCGGGGCCGCCGTTGGTCAGGGCCTGGATCATGGCGAATTCCTTCATGGCATGGATGGTGGAGAGCAGGATGACCATGAACGACGTCGGCGCGATGCCCGGGAGGGTGACGTTCAGGAAGCGCTGCCACGCGTTGGCGCCATCCAGTTCCGCTGCCTCCAGCAGGGCTTCCGGGATGTTCTTCAGGGCCGCGATGAAGAGCAGCATGTTGAAGGCCGTCCCGCCCCATGCGGAGGCGAAAATGACCACCGTGAGGGCCAGGTTGCCATTGCTGGACCATGGGACCGCGCTGCCGCCGGCACTGGTGATCAGGAAGTTCACGAACCCAAAGTCCTGGCCGAACATCCACTTCCAGATGACGCCCACCACGATGGGTGAAATCAGCCAGGGCAGGAAAATGACGATCTTGGCCGCGGTGCGTCCTCGGACTGCCTTGCTGACCAGCAGCGCGGCTACCCCAAGGGAGCAGACGTAGATCAGCGGCACGGACAGGACCGTGTACACAAAGGTCCTGCCCAGTGCGGCGTAGAAGGTGCCGTCCGCGAAGAGCTTCTGGAAGTTGGCCAGGCCGATGAAGTTCAGCTTGCCCACGCCGCGGTAGTCCGTGAAGGAATACAGCAGCCCCAGCGCTCCGGGCCAGACGAAGAAGACCAGGAAGAGCACCACGTTGACGCCGATGAGGACCAGCGGTGCGATGACGTAGCGGTTCCGGCGCTTCTGCTGGGACTTGCTCCGGACTGCGCCCGGTTCCGGTGCCCGCGGCGCCACCGTGGTGCTCATGGTTGGGTTGGCCACGGATCAGGCTCCGTTGTAGAGCTTCACGATGTTGTCCACCGTGGTCCTGGCATCCTGGCTGCCGGAGAGCATCTTGACGGTCTCTTCGCGCAGGGGGTCGCCGGAGAACGGGGTTTCCGCGTAGGCCTCGGCCACCACGCGTTTGATGGCGTTGTCCCCCTTGGCCTCGTTGCCGGCGATCTGCTTCTGGTACAGCTCAAAGGAGGCCTGCTGGAACGGGTACTCCACATGCAGGTCCTTCACCGGCAGGTAGCCGCCCAGCTTGGCGAACTCGGTGTAGTTGGCGTCCTCGTAGAACCAGTCGATGAACTTCTTGGCTTCCTCGTCGGCGCCGGTGTCCTTGAAGGCGATCATGAAGCCGCCGCCGAGGTTGGTGGCGCTGACTTCCTTCTTGGGCAGCGGCACGGACAGCCACTCGAAGTCCTTGATGTTCTTGTTGAAGTCCGCCACCTGCCAGCTGCCGGAGTAGTACGCGGCAACCTGGCCGCTCTTGAACATCGCGTTGCCGTCCTCGCCGCTGAGCCAGACCGACTTGGGCATGGTCTGGTCATCGTTGATCTTCTGGAAGTACTCCAGGGTTTCCACGGCCTCGTCGTCCGCAGAGTACTTGTCCCCTTCCTTGGCAAAGGCGGTGCTGCCGAACTCGTACATCATGGCGCGCAGGCGGTGGCCGGAGCGGTCCATCACGAAGCCGTACTTGGCGCCGGCCTTCTCGCGGACCTCATTGACCGCGGCCACGAACTCGTCCCAGGTCCACGCCTGGGCAATGTCGGTGGGGTAGCTGACACCGGCTTTGTCGAACAGGCTCTTGTTGACGAACAGGCCCACGGCGGTGAGGTCGGAGGGGATGGCGGGAATGATGCCGTCCGGCGACTCCTGCAGGAAGTTCTGGTCGATTCCGCGGGACTGGGCGATGTCCGAGAGGTCCTGGAGCTGGTTGACCCACAGCGGATCCAGGCCGGTGACGCGGGCCAGGGCCGGGAGGTCATTGGCCGTGGCCGCGTTCTTGAGCTTGGTGGTGATATCCGCGGTGGGAACGTCCACCACCTCGATGGTGATGCCGGTGGCTTCCTGGTACTTCTTGGCCGCGGCCGCGAAGGCGCCGCCCTGGTTGGTGTCACCGGAGAGGACCAGCTGCAGGGTTTTTGCGCCGCCTTCCGATCCGCCTCCGCTGCTGCCGCCGCAGGCCGTAAGCCCCGTGGCCAGGGCCGAGAGTCCGAACGCCGTCAGTCCGAACTGGCGGCGGCTGATGCTGGAGATTCTTGTCTTCTCTGACAATGGTCTGTCCTGTCTCTCGCTGGGCTCCGGGCCCTCCGTTGGCGGCCCTGGGTGAAAGTGGTGGCGTTGCCCGCCGGGGAAACAATCCGGAAGGGAAAAGCCTTTCCGCCCAACTGTGACTTATGTCATGACAATGTGTCAAGAGAACTTTCTATCGTTATACAATCCTTGCCGGGCCTTCCACGGCAGCACGTGCCACCGTACCTTGGTGGGATGGGACTGAACATCCAGATAGTCATCGACTGCACCCGTCCGCACGAGCTTGCCGACTGGTGGGCTGAAACCCTCAGGTGGTCCGTGGAGCCCCAGGACGCCGCCTTCATCCGCTCCATGATCGAGCAGGGCTTCGCCACGGAGGACATGACCATGACCCACCGGGGCAACCTGGTGTGGCGCGAGGGCTGCGCGATCCGCCCAATGGAGGAACTCGAGTCCAAGGCGCCGGAACGGCGCCTCCTCTTCCAGACGGCGCCCGAGGCCAAAACCGTGAAGAACCGCGTGCACTGGGACATCAACCTGGCCGGCCGGGACAAGGATGAGGTCCGCCGGGAACTTGAGGCCCGGGGCGCCACGTTCCTGTGGACGGCCAGCCAGGGGCCGCACTCCTGGCACACCATGGCGGACCCCGAAGGCAACGAGTTCTGCATCAGCTGAGGCCGATTACTAGACTTGGACGGTGAGCAAACAGATCCCCGCCCAGGTGTCCGACGTCTTCGACCCCTCCCGCTGGCGCACCGTGTCCGGCTTCGAGGACTTCCAGGACATGACCTACCACCGGCAGGTGGAGCGGGATTCCGACGGCGAATGGCTGCGTGACCTGCCCACGGTCCGGATTGCGTTCAACCGGCCCGAGGTGCGCAACGCGTTCCGGCCGGGCACCGTGGACGAGTTGTACCGGGCCATGGACCATGCCCGGATGTCGCCCGACGTGGCCACCGTCCTGCTCACCGGCAACGGCCCCTCCGCCAAGGACGGCGGACACTCGTTCTGCTCGGGGGGAGACCAGCGGATCAGGGGCCGGGACGGCTATCGCTATGCTGACGGCGAGACCCAGGAAACCATCGATCCTGCCCGCGCCGGCAGGCTCCACATCCTGGAGGTCCAGCGGCTCATGCGGACCATGCCCAAAGTGGTCATCGCCGTCGTCAACGGCTGGGCGGCCGGCGGCGGGCACTCCCTGCATGTGGTGGCGGACCTCACCATCGCGTCCCGCCAGCACTGCAAGTTCAAGCAGACGGACGCCACGGTGGGCAGTTTCGACGCGGGCTACGGCTCGGCCCTGCTGGCCCGCCAGATCGGGCAGAAGGCAGCGCGCGAGATCTTCTTCCTTGCCCGCGAATATTCCGCTGAGGACATGGTTCGGATGGGTGCCGTCAACGAGGCCGTGGACCACCAACGGCTCGAAGAGGTGGCCCTGGAATACGCGGCGGACATCGCACGGCAGTCGCCGCAGGCCATCCGGATGCTGAAGTTCGCCTTCAACCTTGCCGACGACGGCCTGGCCGGGCAGCAGGTGTTCGCCGGGGAGGCCACGCGGCTTGCGTACATGACGGATGAGGCGGTGGAGGGCAAGGAAGCCTTCCTGCAAAAACGCGAGCCCGACTGGTCCACCTTCCCGCACTACTTCTAGGCAGGAGCGGAACATGAATACTCCAGCGAAAGCCGCCGGCCCCATCAACATCGAGCCGGCCCTGACAGCCCTGGCCGCCGCCCTCCATGGCGAGGGACCCGCCGTCGAACTCTCCATCGGCGAGAACGGCGCCCTGGTGGTGGGGCACGTGGAGACTCCGGGCTGCGATGACGCGGTGGCCGTGGTCCGTACGTCCGGCTCCACGGGCGCGCCCAAGGCCACCGTGCTGACCGTCGAGTCGCTGGCGGCGTCCTCGATGGCTACGGCCCTGGCGCTCAAGGGCGAAGGCCAGTGGCTCCTGGCGCTGCCCGTGCAGTACGTTGCGGGCATCCAGGTGCTGGTGCGCTCCCTGTTCGCGGGCACCCGCCCGTGGGTCATGGACATGTCCCACGGCTTTACGCCCGAGGCCTTCACCGCCGCGGCCCAGGAACTCACGGACAAAATCCGGTTCACCTCGCTGGTCCCCACCCAGTTGCAGCGGCTCCTCGACACTCCGTCGACGGAGACCCTGGCCGCGCTCCGCCGCTTCAACGCCGTCCTGCTGGGCGGCGCCCCCGCGCCGGCATCCCTGCTGGCCGCCGCCCGCGAGGCCGGAGTGCGGGTGATCACCACCTACGGTTCCGCCGAATCCTGCGGCGGCTGCGTGTACGACGGTTTCCCGCTGGAGGGCGTCTCGGTCCGGGTCGAGGAGGACGGCCGCATCCTGCTGGGCGGGGACACCATCGCTGCGGGCTACCTCGAGTCGCCGGAGAGCACGGACACGTTTTTCGAGGAGGACGGCGTGCGCTGGTACCGCACCAGCGATCTCGGCAGCATTGACGACGACGGCCGGCTGACCGTGCTGGGCAGGGCCGACGACGTGATCATCACCGGCGGCGTGAAGGTTTCCGCCGCGCACGTGCAGGAAGAGCTGGAGAAGTCCGACGGCGTCGCGGCGGCTTTCGTGGCAGGGGTGCCTTCCGCCGAGTGGGGCCAGGCCGTGGCGGCCTACGTTGCGCTGGCGGACCCCGCGCCGGCTTCGGCTCCGGGCGCGGAAGGCGGGGACACCGCCGTCGTCCTTGAACAGCAGTGGCACCGGATGCTGGGGGTCCTTGCGCCCAAAACCGTCCTGGCGGCCTCCGCGCTGCTGATGCTTCCCAACGGCAAACCGGACCGCCTGGCCATGACCGCAGAACTCAAAGCCCGGCACCAGGGAAAGTAAAGTAGACCTGCACCACCCGGCAGGGCCCCCTCCTGCAGCCCCCAACACACGCGAGGTACTTAACGTGGCTACAGCCGCACAATGGATCCAAGGCGCCCGGCTCCGGACGCTGCCCGCAGCGATTGCGCCGGTGCTGATCGGCTCCGCCGCAGCCTACGAGATGGGTTCGTTCCTCCTGTTCAACGCCATCCTCGCGGCGCTGGTGGCCCTCATGCTCCAGGTGGGGGTGAACTTTGCCAACGACTACTCGGACGGCATCCGGGGGACCGATGATGACCGCGTGGGCCCGCTGCGCCTGGTGGGATCCGGGGCGGCCAGCCCTGAGCACGTGAAACGGGCGGCGTTGGTTGCGTTTGCGGCCGCCATGGTGTTTGGCCTGGTCCTGGTGGTGATCACCCAGAGCTGGTGGCTGATCCTGGTGGGCCTGGGCTGCGTCATGGCCGCCTGGGGCTATACCGGCGGCAAGAACCCGTACGGCTACATGGGCCTGGGTGATGTGTTCGTGTTCGTGTTCTTCGGGCTGGTGGCAACCCTGGGCACCACCTACACGCAGGCCGGGCAGATCAACCTGCCCGCCATCATCGGTGCAATCGGCACCGGGCTGATCGCCACCGCGCTGCTCATGGCCAACAACGTCCGGGACATCCCCACGGACATGCAGGCCGGCAAGAAGACTTTGGCGGTCCGGCTGGGCGATAAGCATGCGCGCGAAAGCTACGTGCTGATGCTGGCCGTGGCCATCCTGCTGGTGGTGATCCTGGCTCCCGGCCGGCCGTGGATGCTGATAGTGCTGCTGCTGATTCCGGCCTGCCTCATGCCCGCGTGGCTGATGATCAACGGGCGCAAGCGCAAGAGCCTTATCCCGGTCCTCAAGCAGACCGGACTGATCAACCTCGGCTACAGCCTGCTGTTCTCACTGGGGCTGGTGCTTAGCCGGGGCTTCTAGCGGACCAAAGCCTGCAGGGGGTGGCGGGGCTTATGGGCGCTTGCGGCCCTTCGCATCATTGCTGATGGTGACGTCGGGGTTGGCGTCCAGCAGTGCATCCTCGGCGTGCGCGTCCTGGACTTCGCCGGCGGAGCGCAGCGGCTTGGCCTTGCCGGAAAAACGGTGTTGGAGTGCCGCCGCGGCTTCGTCCCGCTGCCTCTGGAAAAACAGGTAGCTCACGGCGAAAGCGATCAGGGCCGCGCAGATGACGGACATGAGGGCGCCCAGCCCCAGGAAGGTGAAGAGCACGAACAGGGGCGCGAAGAGAGCCAGGCGGATCAGGGAATATTTCAAAAAGGCCACTATTCAAGTTTAGCCGCCTCCCGCCTGCGGCCCCTGCCCCTCCTGACGATAGACTTAATGGCATGCTCTTCCGTGTGGCTTTGGCCGTCGCAATCCTCGCCATCTTCGTGTATGGCCTCGTCGACGTGATCCGGACCGACGGGCGCCTTACCCGCGGAATTTCCAAACCCGCCTGGATCGTGGTCATGATCGTCCTGCCGGTACTGGGCGCGATCCTCTGGCTCCTGATCGGCCGGCCGCGCGGCACACCCCCGCAGCGGCAGGACTACCGCCATCCCACCGCCCCGGACGATGACCCGGACTTCCTCCGCAACCTGGAGGTCCGCCGCCGGCAGGAGGCGGAAGCCGCCCGCCTCAAGAAGCTCAAGGATGAGCTGGATGCCAAGGCCAAGGACGTCGACGGCGGGAAAGACAAGCACGAGACCGACGAGCACGATAACGACGGACTGAAATAGGTCTCCGCCGGGAGAGCACTCCCCCGGCCGTCCTTCAGGCCGGTTGGCGCTGGCGGGCAAACGACTCCGCCAGCACGCCCTCGCAGCTGCGGACCACAACCCGGCAGGCATCAAGGGCCAGCCCGTCCGTCAGCGGGCTCTCCGCCACCGCGCGCCAGCGCAGCAGGTACCGGCGGGCTTCGTCAGCCATGTCGCCGGGCGCTGTGTCCGCATCCAGTCCCAGCCTCATATGCGGCGCAGCGCCGCGGCCGCCGATCAGGCCCTCGGCTTCCGCCGCCAGTTCGGGGCTGAGCGGCACGCCCGTGGTCCGCAGGACGGCCAGCAGCCGCAGTTCGCGGAACTCATGCGCATTGGCCTGCAGCCGCTCCAGGGCCGCAGCCAGATGCTCGCTTCCCGGGCGGGGCGAGGTGCGCAGCAGGGACTCCACCGCCACCAAAGCCGTGCGCGCCTTCAGCGCCTCGGCCCGTGCCTGGAACTGGCGGCCCAGCAGGTCCAGCAACGGATCCAGGCCGCTGCGCCGGGCCAGCTCGTGGGCCAGCGGGGTGGGTTCATTGAATCCGCTGGAGATCAGGACCACGGCCAGCCGGATCCCGAACAGGCCAAACCTTGCCAGCAGCGAGGCCCTGGCCTCCGCCGCCAGCCCTTCCGGGATGGTGGACCGGATGAACCTGTCCGCCGAGAGCAGTGCCTTCTCGCGGTCACCGCGGTCCAGGCCCGCCAGCAGCTGGAGGGCGGCGAATTCCTGCTGGCGCATGGTCCGCGCGCTTTGGGCAAGGAGCCCCGCCACCGGCACGACGCCCAGCGCGAGTTTCCGCAGGTTGCGGTCCCGGCGGTACCTGTCCGCGATTTCTCCGGCGGAGAGCAGCGAATCGATGCGGCCGCCACCAACCTCATCGGCCCTGGAGAGTACCGCGATTGCGTTGACCGTTCCCGAGCGGCCCGCTTCCGTGTCCCGGAAGGACTCAAGGAACCGAACGTCCGCTGCGTGCATGTGGCGCATCAGGTAGACGATGGCGTCCGCCTCGGACTCGGTGTCCGCCGGGGCCAGGAAGGCGGTGGAGCGGGCGGACACCTCACGGGACAGCGAAGCGATGCCGGGGGTATCAATCAGGGTCATGTTCCGCAGTGCCGGCGACGGCCACTCCACCTCCAGCCGGTCCACATCCGCCGCGTCCACATCCCCCAGCACGAAGACGAGGCGGCCGTCCACGCGTTTGAGCGGCAGCACCCTGGGCTCGCCGCCGGTGGGATGGAGGGTGATGCGGGGAGTGTGCCCGTGCCGGTACCAGGTGATGATCCGGGTGCACTCCCCCGTGTCCGTGGGCGCTATCTCCTCGCCGAGAATCGCGTTCAGCAGGGTGGACTTGCCGGCTTTGACCATGCCCGCAATGGCCACACGCAGCGGCTCCGCGAGCCTCCGGGCAATACGCTGGAGGCTGGCCACGCTGGCCGGATCATCCGGGTAGGTTTCCAGCGCCTCCTGGACCAGGCCAGCGGCATCGGCAACTGTTGAACCAGTCATCGGGGGCCGCCCGCCGGCATCATGGTTCCGGATACTTCGGCGGCAACGGCCTGCGCGGACCGGTTGAGAGCATCCACCTTCTTAAGCTCAGCCTTGATGTCCCTGATGCGGGCGTCCTTTTCCAGGGCGTAGGTATTGGCGGCTTTCTGTGCCGCGGACACCGAGTCGGCGAGGGAGCGGTGGTGCTCATCGGCTATCTCAGTGAAGTGGTCGCGGATGGAGCGCTGCACCAGCCGCAGGCGGTCCTTCAGTTGCTTGCCCACCTGGAAAGTCACGTCGTCGAGCTGCCGCCTGACCAGGGCCTTGGCCTCCCCCTGCCGGCGCTTGAGCCGCGCTTCCTTGTCTTCCCGGTATGCCTTGCGTCCCAGCAGGAGACCGGCACCCAGGGAGAACGGATTGATCAGCGCCATCCCAAAGATGCCGGTCAGGAGCCCGAACATCAGCACCCCTCCGTAGGAGCCCCGCATGCCGATCAGCACTTTCTGCACGGGGTTGACGTGCCCGGGGTCCATCCCCGGCATCGCGTCCACGGGATCCAGCACGTCGGCGGAATGGGACACCTGCATCACCGGCAACGGGACTTCGTCCGCGGCGAAATGGTCAGCCACCTGCCCGGCCAGCCACTGCGCCCGCTCGCTGGTGAGGACGAAGGTGTCAGAGACGGCGGCCGCGGTGGATACTTCCAGCCACTTGGAAAAATCAGTCCAGGCCGGTCCCGGGTCCTCCTGGTCAATGGCGGCTTCAGCTTCCCGCTGGATGTGGCGGAGACGGTTGCGGAGGTCGTACTCCATATCGGCGATGAGGTCGCTAATGCCGTCGCTGAGGGTGACCTGCCAGCGTGCGGTCCGTTTCCGAAGGTCGTCAGCCTCGGCCCGGGCCGCCTCCAGCTCCGAAATCATCTGGGGTGTGCCGCCAGGGTTCTCGAGTGCTTCAAGCTCCGATTGCAGGGAGAGTCGCAGGTTCTCGGTGACGGCGAGCAGGTCCTGGCTCACGGAGCGGCCCTGGAGCCGCTGTGCCCCTTCCACGATTCCGCTGCGGAGGTGGGCAACCAGTGCGGGGAAGCCGGATTCCTCATTCAGCTCGCTGTCCTGCAGGCGTGCTGCCTCCAGGCGGAGGTCGGAGGAGACGGCAAACAGCGGGATCCCGGGCGCTACGTTCCCGAGATGGGAGCGGTCCATCTCCTCCACCCGCCGCCAGTCCGGGTAGAGGTCGGTCTTGGTCAGCACCCCCACAACGTTCGGAGTAATCCGCATTGCTTGCCGCAGGAAGCGCAGCTCCGGTTCGGTGTATTCCTGGGAGGCGTCCGAGACCAGGAGCATCGCATCGGCGGTGGGCAGGGCCGTGAGGGTGGCCAGGGTGTGCGCGGACCCGAGGCCACCCACGCCGGGTGAATCGATGACGACGAGCCCGCCGGCGAGGATCCTGCGGGGCAGGCATACCTCGGCAGCCAGGAGTTTCTTGCTGTTGCCGGGATTGCCTTGTTCGGAAACATAAGCCGGGAGGTCGGCGACGGGAATCGGTTGGCGGTCAACGGCACCGTCATCGCCGGAGTCCGCATCGGAGGTGGGGACCAGGATCGCTGCCGAGGCCGGGTCCCCGTAGCGGACAACCGTGGGAACGGACGTGGCGACGTCGTCATCGACGGGGCAGGCCGGCGCACCCACCAGGGCGTTGATGAACTTGCTTTTACCTTGCTTGAACTCACCCACCACGATGATCCGGATGCTGGGATCCCTCAGCCTCCCCAATGCCAGCTCAAGGCGTTTCCGGAGGTCCTCCCGGTCCCCGGTGCCCACGAGCTGGAGTCCGTGCTCCACAAGCTGGATCAGCTGGCCGGCCGTCACCGGAGTTGCTGGGTGTGCCGGTCCTGCTTCTGCCACAGCCTGTCCTCTGTACTACGCCTTAAATATCGTTCGGGGACCGGGGTCCGGCTGCTAGGCACCAAAGTCCATGGAGTCTGCCGCCTCCCCAGCGTCAGCGTCGTCGATGTCGTTGTCGATGTCAATGGTGGCCGCGCCGTCCTCCGTGAACTCGAGCCCGGCACCGGCGGTATCCACATCCACCTCGACGAATGTCGGCTGCTCTTCGGTGAAGGATTCGTCGATCAGGGTGGCCGGGTGGACGGCCCCGCCGGCGCCCACCGTCGCGGCGTCGCTGTCCGCGTCCAGGTCGAAGAGGCCGTCGATCCGGATGTCAGCAAAACCCATCCCGGTTCCGGCACCGATGGCGGGGTCGCCGAAAGCCGGCACGGAGTCGTTGTCGAACCATTGCTCCACGTCGCCGTCGGCCCAGATGTTGAGTGCCGGGGATTGGTCCGCCGTGGCGCCGCGGTCATCCGGTGTGGACGGGAAGGAGTAGCTGGCCACGACGTGGGTGAGCTGCTCCACCGCCTGTCCGTGGTCGTTGTCGTGGCCTCCGCCGGAGGGAAGCGGGCTCCAGCCACTCCCGGCGTGGCCAGTGCCGGCACTGATCTCCCGGTCAACGGTGGAAGCCGTAACACTCAAGGGGGCGTAGTCCAGGACAACCGGCATGGCGGCGTCAACATCTGCGGAGCTGACACCGGCCAGGCCGTGCCTCTCCAGGACGCCTTCGGGATCATCCAGGAAGTCGTGGGCCGCCTGGCGGTCTCCGAAGATGTCCATCAGGAACTGGACCACTTCCTTTGCCACTGTCATGTGCTGGTCCTCAGATCGTCTTCATTTCGGTGCGCCGGCCCTGATGCCTTGGATCAAACCTATTGTTCTTGCGGGGAACCGGCATCGGGCCGGTCCCCCTTACCGCCGGCGCCCCTGGTGGGGAACCGGGGACCTCCCCGTTAGGGGTGTTAGGGGGACTGGTCATGGGCCTGGTTCTCCGGGCCAAGCGCAAGGCGCAGCTTGGCCATCAGGTCCGACCGGTTTTCCGCGCCCAGCCTGCGCCGCATGCGGGCAATGTGGTGCTCAGCGGTGCGCGGGGAAATGTAGATGGCCTCGCCAATTTCCCGGTAGGTCTTGCCGTCGAGCACCAGCCGGGCCACTTCCTTTTCCCGCTCGCTCAGCCCTGCGCCGTCTGGTTGCATGCCATTACCTGCCTCGGTGGGGGGAGCGTTGCGGGCTTCGGAGGACGCCGGAGCCCCCGGGCCCGCCGAACTGGCCTGTGGGTGGAGTTCCCGGGCGCAGGAGAGCAGGCGCACCATGTCCTTGCGCTCGTCCGCCCGGGCCGCGGCGTGGCCGGCAAGCCGTGCCCCTTCCCAGGGCATTCCCACCAGCCCCAGGCCCCGTGCCGCCGCCTCGACGTCATCAGGACGGAACCTCTCGGCCAGAACTGTTACCCACGCTTTGCCGGCCGCCGCGAGTACGGCCGCCAGGTGGCTTTGCCCTGCGGCCCGGGCGAGCGCTGCTGCGTGCGGTGCCAGGTCGGCTGGGCTTTCGTTCAACAGGGCAGCCTGGACGGCAGCCCAGTGCAGCGGCACGGCCCACAGCGGCGGATTGCCCAGGCGCTCCAGGAGGTCCCATGCGTCATTGAGGTACGGGGCAACCCTGCGGCCCTCCCGAAGGCGGGCGGCTGCGATCATGAGCTCCCCCCAGGGCAGCAGGCTGTACAGGTCCACGGCGGTGTGAAGCGTCGCTTCGCGCGCCCGTTCCCAGGCCTTGATGAGCTCGGGGAAATCGGCGTTGCGCCGGGCAAGGCCCACTTCCAGGGCCGAACAGAGGAATTCATCGCGCGGCACCAGCGGCCAGTGGTTCGCTTTGGATGCCTCATTGATCGCGAGCCGGGCATCCTCGAGCCTGTCCTGCATCATCGCTGACCACGCCTGCAGCAGGAAGAGGCGCGGTTTGACGGTATCGCCTCCCTGCCCGGCGGCGGCCGCGGACCGGCAGATTGTTTCCGCAAGGTTCGGCTCTCCGCTGTGCAGCGCCACCAGCGCCGCCAGTGCAGCCGGAGTCTCCGGCAGGGGAAGCGCAGCACCCCCCGCGTTCAGCATGTCTGAGGCGTGGATCAGGGTCTGGAGTCCTTGGTGCGGGTCCCCCGCCAGGGACTGGAGGATGCCTCTTCCAAGGTGGGCAAGGGTGGCGGCAAGCAGCGTGGGCGACGCGGGCGGCGCGTCGGCCCCGAAGATGTTTTCAGCACCGGACAGGTCGCCGCAGCCGATCAGGGTAACGGCGGCAAGGGGCGCGGATTGGCCTATGCGGGAGGGGCCCAGCCAACTGTAGACATCCGCTCCGCGGGCCAGCATTCCCCGTTGGGCCCACACCGCGGCTGCCACATCCGCGGCGCGGCGGACGTCCGGTGGGCTGTCCTGCCCCAACAGGGTGTCCACGATGCGGGTGGCCGTGTCGAGGTCGCCGTTGGCCGCCGCGGCCTGGGCACGCCGGGCCGCTGTGGCCTTCTCGTCGGTGCCGGCCAGCAGGGCCTCATCGTAGAGCTGGTACGCCAGTCCGGGATCGCGCTCCAGCGCCTTGTCCGCCGCATGCTCCAGCTCGGTTGCCACCCGCGGATCGGCAAGTCCGGTGCGCGCCAGTTCCCGGGCGAGATCTCCCAGCGGCTGGCCGTTGGCCGCGTAGACGCCCACCAGCTCCCGCTGGAGCGCATGCACCTTGGTGGTGGGGGCGACGGCGAGCAGCGCGTGCCGGGCCGGGCCGACGACGGCCCCGTCAGGAGTCAACAGGCCTGACGACTCTGCCCTCTGCACCAGGGCGTCAAGGCTCTCCACACCGTTCCCGTCGATCTTGCGCTGCAGGTCTGAAGGCAGCGGTCCCGGCAGGGCAAAACCCACGGACAACGCCAGCAGCAGTTCCCGGACTGCTGCGTTCTCACCTTTGAGCTGGCTGGCCATGAGTTCTGCGCTCTGCAGTGCCGCCACCTGATGGTCCGGCTCCGGATGGCGGAATGCGGTCTTTTGCGTGTGCGGCTGGTAGCTGACCATGTCAGGCCGCCGGAATTGTCGTCGTGGCCGTGGCGGTGTCCGTGGCAGTGGACGTGCCGGACGGACCTGAGCCCACGGACTCCTCCGCCACAGAGGTGACAAGATTGTTTTCCGTCGGGGACGCCGATACCTGGACCGTCGGCGAAGGGGAAGCCGTGAGATCCCGCGACTTCGAACCTTTCACCGGTTTAAGCCATCGGCCAGATTCGCTTGGTGTGGCCGTCGTCTCCGTCGGCGTGGGCTCCGCCGTGTTTGACCCCGTACCGGAATCCGTAACGTAAGGTGTCGGCGTCTCAGGCTGGCTGTCAGATGCCGTGGGCGAAGGGCTCGACGTGCCCGGCTCCGTGGCTTCTGTCGTTGTTGGATCAACGGTGGGGGTCGCTCCGCCAGTGGTCGGCGTCCCGGTCGGCGTTGATTCGTCAGTAGTCGCCGGATCCCCCGGCGCAGTGGTGCCGGCGGCCCCACCTGCGGCTACGGCGCTGACGGAGGGCCCTTCGGAGGCGCCCTTCTCGATGGACCGGATGGAAGGCACCTTCCCGTCCGCCACGGGGCCGGGTGCCTGGGACGCAGCGGCCCGCTGCATGCCGGAATCGATGCCTCCCACCGGGACCTGGACGTCTCCGAAGGGCCCTCCGTCAGCGCCGTAGCCGCAGGTGGGGCCGCCGGCAC